>JAIDFD010000043.1 GCA_029054485.1 Clostridia bacterium
ACATATTGTGGTTTAAAGCTTTAATTATTATTTAATTTTTGCAACGCCGGTTTTCTGCGCCGCTTTTGCCACCGCTTCAGCAACCGCCTTATGCGCGTTTTTGTCGTAAGCAAACGGAAGTATATGTTCGGTAGAAAGTTCTTTATCTGAAACGTATTCCGCTATGCCATGCGCCGCGGCAATCATCATCTCGGTATTGACGGTGGTTGCCCTGACGTCAAGCGCGCCGCGGAAAAGCCCGGGGAATACAAGCACGTTGTTTATCTGGTTGGGGTACTCGGAAGAGCCTGTCCCCACGATAAACGCGCCCGCCTCTTTTGCATCGGTTGGCTCGATTTCGGGAACAGGGTTTGCGCAGGTAAACAGAATTGATTTTGCCGCCATGGATTTGACCATTTCTTTGGTAACGCAGTGCGGTCCCGAAACGCCGATAAACACGTCCGCACCCTTCATTGCGTCCGCGAGCGTGCCTTTTAAGCGTTGTAAATTAGTGACTTCGGCAACCTCTTTCTGCGCGGAATTGAGCCAGTCATTCCCCTTGCAGATTACGCCCTTTAAGTCGCACATTACAATGTTTTTTACGCCCAGTTTTAACAGAAATTTTGAGATTGCGATTCCAGCCGCTCCCGCGCCGTTGATAACAAGTTTGATTTCGCCGATTTTTTTGTCCGCGAGTTTAAGCGCGTTTAAAAGCGCCGCCGCCGAAACGATTGCGGTGCCGTGCTGGTCATCGTGGAACACGGGAATATCCAGCTCCTCTTTAAGCCTTGTTTCTATTTCAAAGCAACGGGGCGCGGAAATGTCTTCAAGATTAATTCCGCCGAAACTGCCCGCCATAAGCTTTATGGTCTTTATAATATCCTCGGTGTCCTTAGAGCTAATACAAATAGGATAAGCGTCTACGCCGCCGAACGCTTTAAACAAAGCGCACTTGCCCTCCATAACGGGCATACCTGCCTCGGGTCCTATGTCGCCAAGACCGAGAACCGCCGTACCGTCTGTGATTACTGGAACGGTATTCCAACGGCGGGTCAGTTCAAACGACTTTTCAACATCGATATGAATAGCCATACAGGGTTCGGCAACTCCGGGGGTGTACGCAAGCGAAAGCGCCTCTCTGCTGTCCACCGGCACGCGGCAGACTGTTTCGATTTTGCCCTTCCACTCGCCGTGTTTTTTTAAAGATGCTTCTCTGTAATTCATATATCCTCCACTTAAAACCGATAAAATCAAACGTTTTTTTACATTATACTACAAGCTGATTGTAAAGT
>JAIDFD010000044.1 GCA_029054485.1 Clostridia bacterium
GTCACGCAAATCCTCGTTGACTATTTTTTTATAGCTCTCGCGCATAACCGGCGGAAGGATGCGGTATTCAGCGCTTCCGAAGTGCTTTTCCGCAAACTTAGGAAAAAGTTTTTTTACAAAGCGGTAAGCCTTTACACGCCGTTTATACTCTTTCGTGCGCGGTTTAACTATCCCCGCGCCGCCGGTCAAAATGAGTTTTTCCGCCGCGCAGGGGTTTTTTGCAAGATATTTAAGCGCGACCCTCGCGCCGAATGAATGGGCGATTATCACGGGTTTTTCAATCCCCGCCGCCTTTACAAATCTTTCAAGCCAGTCCGCGTATTCGCCCACCGACCACGCGTCCGTTATGGGTGCGCTCGCCCCGAAGCCGGGGAAATCGGGCGCGGTGACCCTGTAAAAGGCGGATAAAAACTTTATCTGGTAATAAAAACTTTCCTTTTTGGAAAGGTAGCCGTGCAAAAACAAAACGTCCTGCCCCTCGCCTTCCCGTATAAAAGAGATATGCCTTCCGTCTAAAAGAATTTTAAAGCTCCTTGACCATCACAAGACAATCCTCGCCGTCCGGATAATAGCGCGTACGCGCGTACGCCCCTTTAAAGCCGCATTTAAGGTAAAGGCTCATAGCCGCGTAATTGGAAACGCGCACCTCTAAAAAGAGTTTTTTAACCCCCTTTTTTTGCGCCTTTTTGCAAAGCTCGGAAACAACGGCTTTGGCAACTCCGCCTCTTCTATAGCTTTCAACCACGGCGATATTGTCAATATCGGCGGTATCTGCGGCGGCTGTAAATCCGCCGTAGCCTATCACCTCGCCGCCGTCCTCGGCAACCACGCCCGAAAAGGCTTCGCTTCCGAACGACGACGCAAGCATCTGAAAGGACCAAGGCTCCTTCGGGAAACACTCCTTTTCAATTTCGGATATGCGCAGAATGTCCTCATACTTCCACGGGCGGATTTTCATTTTCTGCCCTCCTCCGCCTGCGACTTTCTGACGTACAGCGCGCGAAGCCCGCCTACATCGGCGTTGCCGCAACCGTTCACCGCCCTTTCGAGGCAATCTCCCGCGTTCAATCGGGTGTAGTTTTTCAGGTCCAAATCCTCTATGCCGAAAAGGGGCGAAAGCTTTTCAACCTCTTCACGGCTGATATACGCGGGCGGCATTGTGATTTTGCCGCCGCGATAGCCGCAGACGTAATAATAGCCGTGCGCCGCGTCTATGACGGTATAAAAATTTTCGCTGTTGACATTATATGCAATCAGGTCAAAATCGGTTACTGCCCGCACGGGCTTGTCCGCGCCGACGGCAAAGCCCTTTGCCGTGGCAATGCCTATTCTTATGCCCGTAAACGAGCCGGGACCCGTCACTGCCGCGAAAAAATCGCACTCTTCGGGCTTTAAATTGACCGCGTCCAACGCCTTTTGAACTTCACCCATCAGTACGCACGAATGCTTCATAGCGCAGTCGTCGAGGTGGATAAGCTTTTTTTCGCTTCCCTTTTGCGCCAAAACGGTAAGATAGCGCGATGAGGTGTCTATCGCAAGAAAATTACTCATAAATTATCTTCCTCCCGCTCTCCGTTTTTTGAATTTCAACCCTTTTCACTTTTTCGGGCAGGACGGACGAAATATTTTCCGCCCACTCTATAAGGCACACGCCGTCCGAGTAAAAATAATCGCAAAGCCCTAAACTTTCCGCCTGTTCACCGTTCCTTAAACGGTAACAATCAAAGTGGTAGAGCTTCCCGCCGTAGTCGTTCATATAGGCGTATGTGGGCGAAAGAACTTCGTCCTCAATGCCCAGACCCTTTGCGACTCCCTTGGCGAACACAGTTTTGCCCGCGCCCATTTCGCCGCCGAGCAAAACCACGTCGCCGCCCTTTAAAGTTTTCGCATATTGCTCCCCGAATTTTAAAGTCTGTTCGGGGCTACCAGAAATAAATATTGCCATTTTTTATACCGCTCAGTCTATAACGGTAAGCGTGCCGCAAGCGTATTTTATATTGTAATTTGCGGTGACGTCTTTTCCGTTTGCGTCTACGATTTTGCAGTTACCGATAGTGTTTTCCGCCTCGCCCGCTTCTGTTAGCGAGCCGGTAACGTTAACCTCTATCTTGTGACCCTCTGCAAGAGTGCCGAATGAAATCCACCAGCCGCTGTTGGTCAGAGGAGTACCGTCGTACTCCTTTTCCGCCGTCTGGGTACTGATTGTTATCTGTCTGCTGCTTATATCGATGCCCTCGCCGTTACAACCCTCTTCGCTCTCGTAACTGAAGATTATATAATAGTTTTCCGTCACATCGTAGCCGCTGGCGTTGTACATGTGCAAAGGCAGTAATTTTAGCGCGTTCCAGTCAAAACTGTCCGCCCCGGTCACGACTATGGACGAGGGGTCGAATTCGAGAGTGAATCCCTCGGGCATGCCCTCAACGTACCAGTCGCCGCTTCCCAGCGAGTGACCGCGTCCGTCGTACTCGCAACTCAGATAGTACAGATGCACGGTTATCAGAGTGCCCGACGTAACCACGGTAAGCTTGCCTATGCCGGAACTCCAGTTCACTCCGTTTATAACGGGTTTTCCGTCCGGGTCGTACAGCTTGAAGCTTTCTACCCGACTCGAACTTACGCCGACGTTAGTCTGACTGCCCGAGAACTCAACCGTATATGTAAAGCCCTGCGCAACGAGGTTTGCGAGCTTGGCGTTATCGGCAAGGCGGTTGGGAACGAGGGGCGTTCCGTCGTATTCCTTGATTAAGTCCGCGGGCGTAAGCGTGCCTAAATCTATTTCGCCGTAATCGCTGTTGCCGGAGCCGGTGACTTCTATCTGAACCCAGCCCTCGCCGTCTATATAAATTTCAACCCACGCGTGCGCGTTGTTGCCCGTGATTTCCACCCATTCGTCCGCAACGGTGTTACCTAAGTAGCCTATCGTGTAGCGGGCGGGAATACCCATCATTCTGTACAACAGGGTCGCCGCACTTGCGTAGTGGCGGCAAACGCCCTCTTTGTAGTCGCGCAAAAAGCTTACCACTGCGTCTTTTTCGCCGTCCAGCGCGGTATCGTAACCCATATTATAAGTAGCCGCGCCCTGAACGTAAGCCGCAATTTTTGCAATCAGCCTGCTGTCCGAAATATCGAAGCCCTGCGCCGCGATTACCGTTTTAAGGTATTCTGCGGTGGTTGCGGGAACGGCTAAATAGTTGTCGTAGACGAACTGTCTGTATAAAAGTTCAGCCTCGGTCAGGTCTGTAGAATACAGTTTCACCGCGCCCTCTTTGAGATAGTCGTAAGGATAGTAATACAGCGAGTAAACCGCGCTTGTATCGCCCGAATACAAAATATCGCTCTGCTGGATTTTGTATCCGTAATTGCCCGCGGCGAGGTAGTAAGGAAGATAGTAATAACTACCCGCAACTTCCACCTGCATATAAACGCTTTGCTTGCCCGAGCTTCCAAGCGCGAAGCCCGTGAGATAATTCATTCCGTACGTTCCGTCTATCGTTCCGCCGTAGGGATTTGCGGGGCTCCAGCCCTTGCCGGTATAGTTTCCGTAGCTTTGCAGGCGCATATAGACCGCGCCGCTCGCTTTTGAGTAAACTTTCAAAGCTACAACGTCCTGTCCGCCGGTAACTCCGCCATCGCCGCCGCCTCCGCCGATATCGCCGCTGGTATCCACGTCGCCCTTGTCGCCGCCGCCCCAACTGCTTCCGCCGCTCTCGATGACGGTGAGTGTACCAACCTCTGAAAACAGTTTTAATTTATCGGTAACGTCCTTTCTGTCGGGCGAGATGACTATTACTTCAAACTTATTGTCGGACGAGCCTACTATAGTTTGCGAACCCGTAACGAAAATGTAGTACTTATACCCGTCCGCAAGAGTGCTTTCAACGGTGTAGTCTTTATTTGTCAGAGGGGTACCGTCGTAAATCTTTACCGCGCTCGGAGTGGTCACGTGCAGTGAGCCGAACTCGGTTACATACATATTTCCGTAGACGTAGTCAATTTTATATCCGTAAGTTACGTCGTTGCCCGCGCCGTCGACCACCTTGAAGCCGTCGACGGTGAAATAGTTGTAATCTTCGCCTATTTCGGTAATCGAACCTGTGAACGTGATTTGAAGCTCATCGAGCGTATGCCCCTGCACTAAATACTTCGATAAGAAAGCGCTTGAGGTTTCGCCGTTAATAATTTCGTATTGCTCGCAAATCAAAGGCGTGCCGTCGTAAATCTTTTCAACCGTAGCCGATTGGAAAGTAATTTTGCGCTGTACGATTTTGACCTGCTTTGAAAGAAGTGTAATTTCGTAGTTGGAAGTAAGGTCTTTACCCGTGCGGTCGTATACTCTTGCACTTCCCTCTTCAAAATAGAGAGTCGCCTCGCCGAGTCCGTACTCATCGCACAACGCCGTTACGTTGAAAATTTCATTGTTCAAAAGCGGATAACCCGAAACGCTGCGCAAACTACTTGCTGTTATCACTTCGTTGACAGGTGCGCCTGTGAAGTAGATTTCATCGTACCTGTAAATTATATCAACGGGGCGCACGGTAACTTTCAGCGTGCCGAAAGTTATGTGCAAGTCGTAATTACCCGTAACGTCCACTTCGCCGTTGAACACGCTAATCACCAAATCGTTTTTGGTTGTGCCCGCATAGGTGATTTCCGCGCAATCGGTGTATACAAGAGTATGGCTTTTAACAATACCGTAGGGGCTGTCGTCGTTCGCCGCGGCTTCGGGTTTTGTATGCGCTTCTCCGTTGTATACCCATTCACCGTCTGCGGTGGTGAGATACACTTCGCGCTTAGTTACCGTCAAAGTGCCGTAAGTATATTCTATCTGATAATTTCGGGTAACGTCAATATAGTCCGAATATACCCTGACGGTAATAAAATTATCGTAGCTGTCAACATCGCGTATATAGATATGGGAATAACATTCAACCGTTTGTCCGTCAAGAAGTCCGTCATACTCGAACTCATCGCAATAGTGCAACTCGCCGTCGTAAACCCATTCGCCGTCCATAGAAGTTACGGTAAGCTTTTTGCCTGTTACGGTGAGAGTGCCGCTTTTTACCGTTATCCGGTAATTTTCGGTAACGTCGCCGCTTGCGGAAGTTATAGTTACGCTTCCGACCGTGTTGCCGCCTGTGCCCGCGTCCGTCCGCGAACCCGTAATCTCCGCCGTCAACTTATGGTCTTTTACGAGTGCGGGGTCATAGCTTGAAGTTACCGTATAATCGCCGCAGGTTAAAGGCGTTCCGTCGTATTCCTTTTGCGCGTCTCCCGAGGTGACGGTAATCGGTCTCTTTGTTACGTTTAAAGTACCCTCTTCTAAAGTTACCGAATAATTCGCGCTAACGTCCAAACCGCCGTAAGTGATTTTAACGCTTTCAGGAACGATAGCGTTCGTCCCTGTGCCCGCGTCCGTACGGCTTCCCGTGGTCTGCGCCGTAAGTCTATGACGTGAAATAAGCTGTGTTGTTGAAACGACTGAGTACTGCTCGCAGGTCAAGGGGTCGCCGTCGTAGACCTTTGACGCATTGCCTGCCTTTACGGTGATTTCGCGCTTTGTGACGGTCAAAACTCCTTCGCCGTAAGCTATAGAATAATTTTTAGTTACATCAACGCCGTTTTTATCGGTGATTACCACCGTTCCCGCAACAACGCGGTTTACGCTTTCGCCGACCTCGGTCTGCGAACCGCTCGTCTGCGCGGTTGCGGAGTGACCGTTGACGAAGTTGTCACCGCTGACCGTGCCGCAAATGAGCGGCGTGGCGTCGTACTGCTTCTGCGCGCTGTCCGCCGTTATAACAATCGGTCTTTGCGTAACTTTAAGCGTGCCGTAATCGTAAGTAATTTCGTAGTTTGGCGTCAGGTCTTTGCCGTCCGCGGTTATTTTTACCTTAATATTGTTTCCGACTATGCCAACGTCTGTAATTTCGGTTTGTGAGACAATTTCCACCGACTGCCAATCAACGATGCCCATTCCCTCTTCTTCGGAAATGTTGTAGCCCCTGCGGTGCGCGATTCCGTCGTAAACCCACTCACCGCTTAAAGTAACTATGGTGACGGGGCGCTTTGTTACGGTAAGGCTTCCCGCGTTAACCGTCGCAGCGTAATTGTCTGAAACATCGCCGTCCGCCGGCGAAAGTATTTTGACTGTAACGGTATTTTTGCCCGTTCCCGCGTCCGTCTGCGAACCTGTAAAAGTCACCTCTTCAAAATGGTCTTTGACAAGCGCGGGCGTAAGCGTAGACGTGAGTTTATACTGCCCGTTAGTCAAAGCAGTTCCGTCATAGACCTTTGTCGCGCCGTCCGTGGTGACTGTTATCGGGCGGGGATTTATTTTCAGCGTGCCGTTATCATAAGTTAACGAATAGTTTGAAGTGACGTCCTTAGAACCCGAGAAAATTTTGACCGTTATAATATTTTCTTTTTCGCCCGCGTTGCAGATTTCCGTGTAGCTTTGCGCCGCAGCGATATGCCCGGATACGAGCGCGAAATCCGCAACCGAAACTATTTTAAAGGAAGAATCGTAGTGACTGTCGCCGTCGTATGTCCACTCGTTGTCGGCGGAAATTACGGTTATCGGGCGGGGCGTGATTTTCAAAACTCCGTCCGCAAGGGTGATTTCGTAGTTTTTAGTCAGGTTCGTGCCGTCCGCGCCGCGGATTACCGCCGTGCCTTCAACGACCGAGTTTGTGTACTCGCCCGCGTCCGTGCCGCTGCCCGAAACGCTTGCCGTGACTTTATGACCCGAAACAAGATTATCCGCCGAAACAGTGTTGCAGGTGAGCGCGGTGCCGTCGTAAACTTTTTCCGCGCTGCCCGCCGTAACCGTCACCGCCCTTGCGGTGATTTCAAGTGTTCCCCAGAAGTACTCTATACTGTAATTTGCGGTGACGTCTACCTTTCCGTCTGATACTTTTATTTCTATTATGTTATCGCAGGAACCGACTTCGGTTATGGTAGAAAGGGCGGTCGATGAAATTGTATGGACCTCTGCAAGCCCTTCCTGCGTATACCCGCTGTAACTGTGTTTGCCGCCGTCGTATATCCAGCTGTAATCGTCCGAGTAAATTTTGAGCGCGGCAAAGTTCACTGTAAGCGTTCCCGATATAACCGTAACCGAATAGTTTGAAGTTACGTTTGTATCCGCGCCGTCCAAAACGTAAATATCGAATATATTTTCGCAACTGCCGACTTCGGTTATGTAACTTAAATTGTAAGCCTGCGTTTTATGCCCCGAAACGAGCGAGCCGTCCGTTATATCGTGTCCGTCCCAGCTGTAAGCCGTACCGCCGTAAACCCAGCTTTTATCCTGCGCGGTTACGGTTATTTTTCTGGGCGTGACTCTCAGCAAGCCTGCGTTAAGTTGGATATCGTAGTTTGAAGAAAGGTCGCCGCCGCCTCCGATGACGGTGAAGCCCAGCGTATTTTCGCGCTCGCCCGCATCGGTTAAACCAACGTAGGTAGACAGATTTAACTTATGCCCCGAAAGTATCCTGCCGTCATCGGAAAAATCCCGACAGGTCAAAGGCGAGCCATCGTATTCCTTTTCCGCGCTTCCGCTTGTCACGGTAACCTTGCGTTTACTGACGGTGAGCGTTCCCGCGGCAACCGAAAGGTTGTATCTTCCGGTGACGTCGTCGCCCTTATCGTTGTAAATTTTAACTTCGCCGACAATTTCGTTTTTAGCGCTTCCCGCATTTGTAAGACTGCCCTCGCAGCCCGGAAAACTTATTCTGTCCGAAAAAGCCAGAGTATTCCCGCCCAAATCGTATCCGTCCGCGGTCAGGGGCTTGCCGTCGTACTCCTTTTCCGCACTCTCCGCCGAAACGGTTACCGTGCGTTTGCCGAGAGAAATTTCGCTCTTGACGGCGGTTATGATGTATGATGAAGTTACGTCCGCGCCGTTTTTGTCGGTGATGACAACGCTGTCTTTGTCGGGCAGAACTTCCGTTGTCTCGGCGTATTTATCATCGTAGGTGAAACTTGTACAGTAAATGCTGTCCGCAAAGGACAGGTCTGCGATAAGTTCGGGATTGTCGCCGTATACCGCATAGTCCGCCGCGCGCACTTCGATTGATTTTTGCAAAATGGTGAAGGCGTGCGCTTTTCCGTATCTCGGCTGACCGGTAATATCCTTAGAATACGCGCGCACCTTGTAGCTTCCCGCGCGGACGGGCTCGATTTCGCTCCAAGCGTCGCCGTCCGCTTCGGCGTACTCGTACACAACCCCGCCCATAACCGCTTTTGCGCGGAAACCGAGGCTGTCGCCGTAGACAATAGCTGACGGACAGTCTGAAACTTCGTACACGATGCCGCGCACGCACAAAAGAGTAGTAATAAGCGCAACCAAAACAAGGCATGCCGAAATTATCAGCACGCGGAAGCGTTTTAACACCTTTAAAACGCTTGCAAGCTTTATCATTTTTTTACGGTATTCTGCGTATTGCATTGCGCCCTCCTATTCTCTTAAACGGGATACACGGTCAAAAGTCCGTTGACGGTCGTCACCTTATAATTAGACGTCACATCCTCGCCCTTTGCGTTTACTATTCTTACGCTCTGTATTTTGTTTTCGGCAGTACCCGCTTTGCCGCTGTTACTGCCCGATATAACCACCTCGGCGCGGTGACCCGCCGCAAGAGTGCCGTTTGAAATTTCGTACTCGTTGCAGGTCAACGGCGTGCCGTTGTAATCCCTTTCCGCACTGCCCGCGGTGACGGTAATTTCACGCACGGAAACGGTGAGAAGTCCGTAAGACGAATTTATTTTATACTTGTACGTCACGTCCTCGCCGTTTAAATCGACTATCTTTATTTCGTATGAATTTATGCTTACGCCGACCGCCGTTCTTTGGGCAGTGGTGTAAAAGTATTCGAGGATGTGACCCTCGGCAAGATGACCTACCGAAATTTCACATTCGGCTGACAAAAGCGCCTCGCCGTCGTAATCCTTTTCTCCGCTTCCCGTTGAAACGGTTATTTCGTACTGGTATACCTGTAAAGTACCCGTCTTGAAGCTTATATTGTATTTTTCCGTGACGTCGGCGCCTTCGGGGTCGAAGAGCTTAAACGAAGCAACCGAAACGGAATATTTGCCGGGAGATTTATACGCGCCCGAAACCTGCGCCTCGTAGGTGTAGCCCGAAGCGGTTAATTCGCTTAAGCCCTGCAAAGCGCCCGAATGGCTGAACGCCGTTCTGCCGTCGTACTTGTAGTACTCGGTCACGGGTTTTACAGACAGGTCGTACACGCCCTCTCCGTTGCTTCCGTCCGGACCGCCTGAGCCGCCGCCACCGTTTCCGCCGAAAACTCCGCCCGCCGAGCTTCCGCCCGTGACTTCAACCTGAACCCAGCCGGTATTGTCGAGATAAATTTCAACCCAAGCGTGCGCGTTTGAGGTTGTTACTTCTACCCACTCGCCAGCTTTTGTATCTGCAACGTAACCTATGGTATAGCGCGCGGGAATACCTAAAAGTCTGTACAAAAGGGTTGCCGAGCTTGCATAGTGCTGGCAGATACCCTCTTTATAATCTCTTAAAAACGCAACGACAATGTCGCTTTCGCTGTCCATTGTGCGGTCGTATTCGAGATTGTACACCGCCGCGCCCCTTACATAGGCGGCAACTTTGCCGATTAAATCCGGGTCGGTTATCTTCCAGCCCTGACTGTCGATTATGCTTTGAAGATAGGCTTGAGTACTTTGCGGAACAGTCGTGTAATTTGCGTGAACAAACGCGTTGTAGTCGTTTATCTCAAGTCCGCTGAGCGTTGCGCTTAAAGGATTTGTCAGATAGTCGTAAGGAAAATATCCAAGCGAGTAATTGGCTGAACTGCCGGTGTAATAGACGTCGCTCGTCTGCGCGTCGTAGTCGCCCGCCGTTATCATATAGTATGGCAGATAGTAACCCGTGCCGTATACGGCTATGCTTATACTTTCTGCGATATAGCCCTCGCTTTCAAGCGCGTAGCTTGTAAGATAGTTGAACGAGTAGCCCGAATAGGTCTTTGAGTACGCGTTTGCGTCCGACCACTTCGAGCCGTTGTAATCGCCGAAGCTTTTAAGGCGCAGATACACCAGCCCGCCGCTCTGGGTCTTTACGCCGAGAGCAGTGACTTCTTCGCCGCCGTTGCCGTTGCCGAGATTGCCGCCGCCGATGTTTCCGCTCTCATCGAGGTCGCCGTTGCCTTCGTCCTTACTTCCCTTGACTATAAGAAGTCCCTCATCGAGAGTTATATCATAGTTCGCGGTCACGTCGTTACCCTCGCCGTCCCAGATGACCACCTGCGCAATAGTGTTGTCGCGCTGACCGGGGTCGGTGATACTGCCCGAAATCATAACGTTGGTTTTGTGTCCCGTAACCGGTTCGTAGTAAGAAGTGAACTCCCACTTATCGCAGGTTAAAGGCGTGCCGTTGTAATCTTTGGAATCCGACCCGCTCTGGATTGTGAGCGGTCTCGGAAGCACGACCAGCGTACCTATCGAATAATTTATTTCGTAATTGTCGGTGACGTCCGCGCCGTTTTCGTCTACGATAGTAATCTGAGTGATTTCATTGAGCGAAGTACCCGCAGCAGTTTGCGTTGCGGGCATAACAACCTGCGTGATTTTATGTCCTTCGATAAGGGGCGTGCCCTCATACAGCGCCCACTCGGGGTTTGTAAGCGGCATACCGTCGTAAACCTTTTCGCTCGAAGCCGTGGTTACGGTTATGCCGAAGCCGCGCACGGTGAGCGTGCCCGAATCTATCACCGCCGAATAGTTATACGAAATATCCGTGCCGTTTGCCGCCGCAACTTGGATTTCTACCGAGTTTTCAACGGTTCCGACCTCGGTGATAGTGCCCACGACTTTTACCGAAACAAGCTTATGGTCCGTTAACGGTTCGCCTCCGACAAACCGGTAATCATCGGGGTCCGAATAAAGGGGCTTGCCGTCATAGGTTTTTGAAAGCGTGGGGGTAATAAAGTGCAACTCAATCGGATTGACTTTTAAAGTTCCGTATTCGTAAGTTATAGAGTAGTTTGAAGTAACGTCTCCCTCTCCGTCAGAAATTTCCGCTTCGGCAAAATTTTCAACCTCGCCCGCGTCCGTTATCGCGGCGGACATAGAAACCGAAATTTCCTGCCCTTTTACCAAACTGCCCTTAGTAATTTCCCATTCATGACAGGACAGCTCCTCGCTATCGTACGTTTTTTCCGCGTCCGCCGTGGTAATCGTTATAGGTCTTGCCAGCACCGTCAAAGTGCCTGTGCGGTACTCTATTTCGTAGTCGGCAGTTACGTCCGCACCCTTGGAATTGTACACGGTCACGGATATGTAATTTAAACTCGAACCCGCGTCCTGCTGTCCGCCGGTTACTTCCGCTTCAACGGTGTGACCCTTTGAAAGCTTGCCGCTGACAAGCTGCCAGCTTGTATCGGTCTGCCGTTCGCCGTTGTAAACAAACTCTGCCGAAGCCGATGAAACAACCAGCTTGTTGTTGCTGAAATCCAGAACGCCGCCAAGCATGAGTCCGCACAGGATAATCAGCATCGCGGCAACGCCTATGACGACGGAGCCGACGATATAAATTATTTTTGATTTTTTCGTCATAGACGCCTCCTTTTAAGCGTTGCTTTCAAGCCTCTTTACAAAATTTTTGCAAAGGGGCATATTCTCTTCTCCGAAAAGTTCGTCCATAAACCGTATCAGTTTTTCCGCGTTGTTGCGGATATATACGGGGTTCTGCATTCCAAGCTTGCGCATTACCTTTTTTGCTAGTATATCGTCCAATGCTTCCAGCTCGCCACCGCCGCAGCTTACATACACCGGTATGTAGCTTTGTATCTGCTTCATTATACGGTTGCCGAACGTGATAT
>JAIDFD010000045.1 GCA_029054485.1 Clostridia bacterium
AGAAGAGTATAACAGACTCGTGATAAGACAGAGCGGTATCCCGCAGAAAGAAATTGCAAAGCGGATAGGCGTATCTTATCAGACCGTATCAAAATATATGTGCAACGACGTTTATCCCTCGCTCGATACCCTTGCTAAGCTTTGCTCGGTCTTAGACGTAAAGTCCGACTATATTCTGGGGCTTTCCGTTTATGATTGACATATTTTAATTAACGTTGATTTTTAATTGACAATAAAAAGCTATTCCATTATACTTAAAACACATGGAACTTTTGCAGTCCATGCAAATACTCCTTTTGTCTTTATAAGACAGAGGTTCGCCATTTTAAAGCGGTGCAAACCGCATTATTGATTGAGCAGGTTTTTAAATCTGCGGGCTCAAATTTTATAAGTTTAATAAAGCCTTTAAAGGCGTCGCTTGTGAAACGGTCAATAAGAGTAGTAAAAGTATTTGCTATATAGACTCTGCCAAAGTCCCAACCAAGAATAAACGCATATATATGCGCATTACGGCATATTTCGGTTTATAAGACGGCTTTAAAAGATAAGCCGTCTTTTAATTTTTACATAGAGGAAGAATGAATGGACAAACTCACACAAAACCGCGCACCTCTTTACGAGGCGTTGGAAGCATTCAGAAAAAAGAGAATAGTTCCCTTTGACGTCCCCGGGCACAAGCGCGGCAGGGGCAATCCCCAGCTTGTAGAGCTTCTCGGTGAAAAGTGTGTAAGTCTGGACGTAAACTCTATGAAGCCGCTTGACGATTTGTGTCACCCGTCCTCGGTTATCCGCGATGCGGAAACGCTTGCGGCGGAGGCGTTCGGCGCGGCATATTCCTTTTTTATGGTCGGCGGAACAACCTCTGCGGTGCAGAGCATGATTATGTCGGTCTGTAAGGCGGGCGATAAAATCATAATGCCCCGCAACGTCCACAAAAGCGCGATAAACGCGCTCATTCTCTGCGGCGCCGTTCCCGTCTACGTAAATCCTGAGGTCGATGAAAAACTTGGCATATCGCTCGGAATGGAGCCCGAACAGCTCAAAAAAGCGGTGGAGGACAACCCCGACGCAGTTGCGGTATTGGTCAACAATCCCACTTATTACGGCATTTGTTCGGATTTGAAATCGATTGTAAAAATCGCGCACTCGCACAATATGAAGGTGCTCGTGGACGAGGCGCACGGCACGCACTTCTATTTCAGCGAAAGTCTGCCCATGTCCGCTATGGAGGCGGGCGCGGATATGTCCGCGGTTTCTATGCACAAGTCGGGCGGAAGTCTTACCCAAAGCTCGCTTCTCTTATTGAACAAGGGTATGAACGTTGACTACGTCCGTCAGATAATTAATTTAACCCAGACTACGAGCGCTTCCTATCTTTTAATGGCGAGCCTCGATATAAGCCGCAGAAACTTAGCGCTCAACGGCGGCGAATACTTTAAAAAGGTTACCGAGATGGCGGAGTATGCCCGCTCGGAAATCAACGACGTCGGCGAATATTACGCCTACGGCAAAGAGCTTATCAACGGAACTTCGGTTTACGATTTCGACGTTACTAAGCTTGCGGTTTACACCCGCGATTTGGGACTTGCGGGAATAGAGGTCTACGATATTCTGCGCGATGAGTACGATATTCAGATTGAGTTCGGCGACATATGCAATATTCTTGCATACATTTCGATAGGCGACAGATTTCAGGACATAGAAAGACTGGTCGGCGCGCTGTACGATATTAAGAGACTCTACAAGCGCGATAAAACGGGTATGCTTTCGGCGGAATACATTGCACCCAAAGTTGCCGTTGCGCCGGTTAAAGCGTTTTACTCTGAAAAAGTGTCTTTACCCATACGCTCTACGGCTGGCAAAATCTGCGCCGAGTTCGTAATGTGTTATCCTCCGGGAATTCCCATTCTCGCGCCCGGCGAGCTTATCACCGAAGAAATTATACAGTACATTCTCTACGCAAAAGCCAAGGGCTGTTCAATGCAGGGAACCGAGGATTTTGCGGTTGAAAGACTCAACGTTTTAAAATAGTTACAGGAGAAACAACCCTATGGAAATGTGGTTTTCGGACATACACACCCCGAACATTAAACTTTCGATAAGAGTTAAAAAACAGCTTTTTTCCGAGCGGAGCGACATTCAGCAGGTCGACGTTTTTGACAGCGAGGATTTAGGCAGATTTATCACCCTTGACGGCGAAGTGGTCTTTTCCGAAAAGGACGAGTTCATTTACGATGAAATGGTCGCGCACGTCCCTATGGCGGTTCACCCCAACGTAAAAAAGGTGCTTGTCATCGGCGGCGGAGACGGAGGGGTTGCAAAGGAGCTTTGTAACTATCCTGAAATCGAGCAGATAGACGTCGTAGAAGAGGACGAAATGTTCGTCTACGTTTCAAAAAAGTTTTTCCCCGAAACGGCGGCGGGACTTGAAGACAAGCGCGTAAATTTATACATTCAGGACGAGCTTAGATTTTTGCGTGGCAAGGTGGGCGAGTACGATTTGATTATAAACGACTCAACCGACCCGTTCGGACCTACCGAGGGTTTGTTCACCAAAGAGTTTTACGGCAGTTGCTACAAGGCTTTGAACGATACGGGAATTATGGTCTATCAGCACGGCAGCCCTTTCTACGATGAGGACGAAGCCGAGTGCAGAAAAATGCACCAAAAGGTTTTCCGCTGTTTTCCCGTGTCGCGCGTGTATCAGGCGCACATTCCTACATGTCCTTCGGGTTACTGGCTGTTCGGCTTTGCCAGCAAAAAATATCACCCGGTAAACGACTTCGACCCCGAAAGGTGGAAAAAGCGCAATATAAAAACCTGGTATTACAGCACCAACTTACACATAGGCTCGTTTATGCTGCCGCGGTATGTGGTGGATATTTTAAAAGAGGCAGAAAAAGACGGCTAAAAGGTTTATCTGCATCGCAATACTTTGTTACGCTTGCGTTTTGTTTTGGTTGTGTACGCAAAGGAACACGCCCTGCAACAAATCCGCGCGTGTCTAATCTTGCTTGCATCTGAACCTTTTACAACAAATATTTTAAGGAGAGATTATGAAACTTTTGATTATAGGCTGCGGCGGAGTGGCGCAGGTTGCAATAAAAAAATGCTGTCAGGCAGACGACGTATTTACCGAAATTATGATAGCAAGCCGCACTGAAAGCAAGTGCAAAGCGGTTGCCGAAGAAATGAAAAACAAGACCAAAGCACACCTGTCAACTGCAACAGTAAACGCGGACAGCGTTGAAGAGGTTGTTTCTCTTATCAACTTGTTTATGCCCGCGGCGGTTTTAAACGTGGCTTTGCCCTATCAGGATCTGACGATTATGGAGGCTTGCTTACAGTGCAAGGTTCACTATATAGACACGGCAAATTACGAGAGTGAAAATACAGACGACCCCGCTTGGCGCAAGGCGTATGAAAAGCGTGTAAAGGAAAAGGGCTTCACCGCGTACTTCGATTATTCCTATCAGTGGGACTACGATAAAAAATTCAAAAAAGCGGGAATCTGCGCGCTTCTTGGCACGGGCTTTGACCCTGGCGTAACGCAAGTTTTCTGTGCGTACGCGCAAAAGCATTACTTTGATACAATCGAAACTATCGATATTCTCGACTGCAACGGCGGCGACCACGGCTACGCGTTTGCGACCAACTTCAACCCCGAAATTAATCTGAGGGAAGTATCGGCAAACGGCTCGTACTGGGAAAACGGCAAGTGGATTGAAACCAAGCCTCTTGAAATCAAGCGCGAATACGATTTTAAGGGTGTGGGCGAAAAGGATATGTATCTTCTGCACCACGAAGAGATTGAAAGCCTTGCAAAAAATATCAAGGGCGTAAAGAGAATACGCTTTTTTATGACTTTCGGTCAAAGCTACATTCAGCATATGAACTGCCTGCAAAACGTGGGTATGCTTTCAACCAGCCCCGTAAATTTCGAGGGCAGGGAAATCGTGCCCATTCAGTTTTTAAAAGCTCTTCTGCCCGACCCCGCGACTTTGGGCGCAAGGACGAAGGGAAAGACGAATATCGGCTGTATTTTTACCGGCTACAAGGACGGCAAGAAGAAGAGCCTTTACATTTACAACATATGCGACCATCAGGAGTGTTATAAAGAAGTGGGTTCGCAGGCGATTTCGTACACTACGGGCGTTCCCGCTATGATAGGCGCAATGCTCGTAGCAACAGGCGTCTGGAACAAAGCGGGCGTATACAACTGCGAGGAGTTCGACCCCGACCCCTATATGGACGCTTTGAATAAGTACGGCTTGCCTTGGGCGGTTGACGAAAATCCCGTTCTTGTTGATTAAAATGCATATCTACTTCGCAATACTGCGTTTTAAAAATCTTAGATAAATAAAGCAACTTATGAAATTATCCGACTTGGCTATGCCCGTCTACGTAATAGACGAGGATAAGCTCACAAAAAATCTTGAAATACTTAAAAGCGTGGAAGAGCGTGCGGGCTGTAAAATTCTGCTCGCGCAAAAAGCGTTTTCATGCTTTTATTTCTATCCGCTTATTTCAAAGTATTTAAGCGGAACAACGGCGAGCGGACTTTACGAGGCAAAGCTTGCTGCCGAGCATTTCGGCAAAGAAAATCACGTTTTCTGCCCCGCCTATCTTGACAGTGAGTTTGACGAAGTTGCAAGCCTATGCGACCATATAGTTTTCAACTCTTTCGCTCAGCTTGAAAAATTTAAAACCCGCGCAAAAAACGCGAGCTTAGGGATAAGAATAAACCCCGGGTTTTCCACGCAGGGCGGCGGTATTTACGACCCTTGCGCGCCTTTTTCGAGGTTGGGCGTTACCAAAGCGAATTTCAATGAAGATTTGCTTGACGGCGTGGAGGGATTTCATATTCATACCCTTTGCGAACAGGGCGCGGAGGATTTGGCGGCGACTGTTGAACGGTTTGAAAAGGACTTTAAAAAGTACTTCAAAAATCTCAAATGGCTGAACCTCGGCGGCGGACACCATATAACGAAGGAGGGCTACAATCTCGCCCTTTTGGAAAAGACGGTAAGCCGTCTTTCGCAAGTTTACGGTTTGCAAATTTATCTTGAACCGGGCGAAGCGGTTGCTCTCAATGCAGGCTATCTTCATACGCGCGTTCTTGAAATTATTAAAAACGGTATGGACATCGCCCTTTTGGACTGCTCGGCAGAGTGCCATATGCCCGACGTATTGGAAATGCCTTACCGTCCGCCCCTTTTCGGCGCGGGTGAGGCGAACGAAAAAAAGTTCACTTACCGCTTATCATCAAGAACCTGTCTTGCGGGCGACGTTGTGGGCGATTACTCGTTTGACAATCCCTTGAAAGAGGGGGATATCCTCACTTTCGGTGATATGGCAATTTATACTATGGTAAAAAACAACACGTTCAACGGTATGCCCCTGCCGTCTATCGCGGTCAAGCGGGGAGAAAATTACGAGATTATAAAAAAATTTGGCTATGCCGATTTTAAGGAAAGGCTGTCATGAAAACGCCCAGAGAAGACGGATTTATAATGCCCGCCGAGTATGATGAACACAGCGCAACGATAATGATTTGGTGCGAGAGAGCGGGTAGTTGGCCTCACGGCGCACAGCCCGCACGAAGGGTTTTTGCCGAATTAATAAGAACGATTTCGCAGGGTGAAAAGGTTTACCTTGCCGTATCGCCGCGCGGGAGAGCGAGTGCGGAAAAGCTGCTCGCCGAACAGATTGCAAATAAATCGGTAGAGCTTTGGGAAGTGGAAACGGACGACTGCTGGGCGAGAGATATCGGGCCGACCTTTGTAAAGTGCGGCAAGCAAGTCCGCGGCGTGGACTGGGAGTTCAACGCGTGGGGCGGCGAGTTCGACGGCTTGTACCCGCACTGGGAAAAAGACAATGCTTTCGCCTCGTTCGCTTGCAAAAAACTGGGCTTAAAGTATTATTCTGCGCGTCCCTTCATTTTGGAGGGCGGCTCTATACACTCCAACGGCAAGGGTACTGTCATCACCACCGCAGAGTGCCTTTTAAGCGAGGGGCGCAATATCAAAATGTTTAAATTTCAAATAGAGGATAATCTCAGAGAGTATCTCGGCGCAAAAAAAGTCGTATGGTTGCCCTACGGAGTTTACGGTGATGAAACAAACGGACACGTTGACAACGTCTGCGCTTTCGTTGATGAAAACACTGTTGTTCTCGGCTGGACGGAACAAGATAAATACCGTAAACGTTTATGCGAAGAAAATCTCGAAGCTCTGCAAGCGGCGGGGATTAACGTCATAAAAATTCCCTTCCCCGAAAAACCCGTTATGTATACGATGCACGATTTGGGCGGACTTGTTTACGAAGATGGCGAAATCGAGCGCAATATCGGCGAGCCTCTCGCCGCGTCTTACGTCAATTTTTACGTCTGCAACGCCGCCGTTTTAGTACCTGTTTTCGGCGATAATAACGATAAAGTTGCGCTTGAAATTTTAAGTAAGGCGTTCCCGCAGAAAAAAATCGTTCCCGTGTTTGCGCGTGAACTTTTATTGGGCGGAGGAAATATTCACTGTCTTACACAGCAGATACCTAAGTAAAACGCATATATACTTCGCAATACTGCGTTACGCTTGCGTTTTGTTTTGGTTGTGTACGCAAAGTACACGCCTTGCAACAAATCCGCGCGTGACTTGTCTTGCTCGCATCTCTGCGTTTTATAAATTTTTTAATAAAGGCTTAATTTTATGAAAAAAATCAAACTTGCATGCGTTCAGATGAAGTGTTCTTCAGAACGCGCGGAAAATATAAAAAAGGCGGTTGCCGAAGTCAAAAAAGCGGCGGCGGAGGGCGCGAATATTATTTTGCTGCCCGAGCTTTTCGAGCGCATTTATTTCTGTCAGGAACGCCGCTACGATTATTATTCATTTGCCGAACCCACCGGGGACCACGCGGCGGTAAAAGAGCTTTTGCCCCTTTCTAAAAAGCTAAACGTTGTTATTCCCGTAAGTTTTTACGAGAAGAGCGGAAACGTTCTTTTTAACTCGGTTGCGGTTTTGGACTGCGGAAAAATTCTCGGAGTTTACCGCAAAACCCATATTCCCGACGACCATTATTATCAGGAAAAATTTTACTTCACCACCGGTGACAGCGGCTTTAAAACTTTTGAAACGACTTTCGGGGTTTTGGGCGTTGGTATCTGCTGGGACCAGTGGTTTCCTGAAACGGCGCGGAGCCTCGCTTTAAACGGTGCGGAAATTATTTTGTACCCCACCGCAATCGGGAGCGAGCCCGTTCTCGGCGTAGACAGCTCGGCGCACTGGCAGCGGGTTATGCAGGGACATTCGGCGGCAAATCTCGTGCCCGTTGCGGCGGCTAACAGAATAGGCAAAGAAGAGGTTTCCCCCTGCGCCGAAAACGGCGGGCAAAGCTCTTCGCTTACCTTCTACGGCTCTTCTTTCATAACCGACAACACGGGCGCAAAGATTGCGGAGCTTGGAAAAGAGGAAGAGGGGATTGTTTACGCCGACTTCGATTTGGACGAGCTGAAAAAGGCGCGTCTCGAATGGGGACTGTTCCGCGACCGCCGTCCCGAAACTTACAAAGACATCACCAAGTAAGCTATAAAAAATAAGCCCTGCGGCTTTCGCCGCAGGGCTTAAATTTATTTAAGAATTATTTTTTCTTAGTGGTCGTTGCTTTTTTAGCAGCGGGTTTTTTTTCTGCCTTGGGTTTTTCCGCTTTGGGAGCGGCAGCTTTCTTTGCGGGAGCTTTCGCCGCAGTCTTGGCTGCGGGTTTTGCCGCGGGCTTAGCCGCTACGGGAGCAGCGGGAGCGGGCTGGCTTGCCGCAAGTTTCTTATAACCTTCAAGACGTGCCTTAGCCGACTCTTCTGTTCTCTTGAACAGCTCTTTCGCAACGTCCTCGCCCTGAGTCTTAACGAGCGAAGCGTAACGTGTTTCGCTTACAAGGAAGTCCTGATAGCTTGCGGTGGGATCCTTGGAGTCAAGGGTGAACACCTCGCCGTCGGGGTTGTATCTGTACAACTGCCAGTATCCGCAGTCAACAGCCTCCTTTTCTTCAAGCTGGCTCTTGGTCATATTGATAC
>JAIDFD010000046.1 GCA_029054485.1 Clostridia bacterium
TTTAAAAACCCTTTCAGTCAAACGATTTGACAGGTTTAATTTTCCGTGTTAGAATCAAAATATGACTATTCATCACGACAAATTAGCTTACGGCAAGCTAGAAGAAAGCATGGAAGAGCTTTCGGAAGAAGATATTACAAAAATGCTCGAAGAGCTTAACGATGGCGAAGAGCAGACAGAAGAAGAGGAATAGAGTGCGCTCTTAAAATTTGTGCGCACTTTTTTTGTCGCAAATTCAAAGGCAGGTATTGACAAAATAATTCCGCGCATATTATATTATCATTATGAAAGATTTTAAGGATTTGAGAATCGTAGATAATTTTTACCAGACCTCGGCGTTCTTCCCCATGCCCACCGTGTTGGTGGGGACGGTTTCGGAAAGCGGACAAACTAACCTCGGCGCATATTCGCTGTGCTTTCCCTATTACGTTGCGGGTAAAAACTATTACGCTATGCTTTTGGAGTGCAGAAACAACTCTAACACGGCGCAGAACATTTTGCGCAATAAAAAGGTTTCGCTTAACTTTATAACCGATGACCGAAAATATTTTAAAGAAGCCGTGCGCCTCGGCTTCCCCGGCGACAGCACCGAGGACAAAATGAAAAACTGCCTGTTCACGCTGAAAGACAGCAAAATCGGTCAGGGCAGACCGCAAATCGTAGGTGAGGCGTTTCAGGTTTTCGAGTGCAGTTGGGACGACAGCCTCGAGGACGCCTATCTGAACAAGGCGGGCAACTTAGACGGTTACGAGCCGCCTTACAGAAATTTCAACGGCATTACGTCCAAGTTCGGCGCACACTTCATTTTAAAGATTGACAAAATTTTGATGAAGCCGAAGTATTACGATGCGATTGTGGGCGGAGTAGACAAAAAGAGCTTCCCTGCGGTGCCAGTGGATTACGGTTACAGAGACAGCACCAATTTCTGGTACACGAAATTCAAAAAGCCTATCCCCGAAAAAATACAGGCGAAAGAGGGCGACGTCAATGCGGTTAAATACGCCGCTTCGCGAATCGACCCCGAAGTAAAGTTTACTGATGAAGCTTGTGCAAGGCTTACTAAAATTCCGAGGATATTTTTAAAAGCCGCGCTTACGCAGATGGTTGGTATCGCAAAGCAGGAGGGGATTGCTTTGATAGACGAAAAGGCGCTGGAAATAATCAACGATAAGCGCAGAGCGGAAAAGAAAAAATAAATTTTAAGCGGCGCGGACTGAAAGTCCGCGCCGCTTAAATTATTGCCGGCAGTCAATACGTTGCCGTGTTGTTTAAATCATTATCCGTTTGAGCGATTTGGCTAACGTCGAGATTTTTCGCGATAAGCTCCGCAGCTTTCATGCATTCATGAATTGACGCGGTCAAACACTTATTGCTTTTATTATCTTTGAATTCTATAACTCCATAGCCATAGTTTTTTACTTTGTAGACCTTGCCCGACATATAATCGCCGCATCTCCATAAAGTTTTTGTCCGACAAACGGTAAAATCCGAAATATCTTTATAATCAACGGTAACAAAAGTGTATTTAAATAACTTTTTTCCCCTTTCCAAAATTTGCAGACAGTCGTCATAAACAATCAGTGCGGTTTTACCGTGAAAATAAAAATCGTTAAGACCGATGCAAAAAAGCTTTATTGCTGTAATTTCTAAAATTAAAATTATAATGTAAGCAAAAGCAATGCAAGCTATTTCGGTAGTGCCGAGTGCGGAGTAATCTACAAATACGCCAAGGATAACAGCCGCGGCTGGCAATATTAACGCCCAAAATGCGCCGCCAAATGTTTCTATGAATCGCCAAATTTGTTTTTCTTTAAATTCTATTCCTGTTTCCATACAAAAAAATATAAGGTTTTACGTACGTAACAAATATTTACGTAAAAACTTTTACAGCTCTTTTTTTAGATAAATCATATCAATAAGCCGCTTTCCGTTTTCGATAATAGGATGGTCGTAATTGTCCGTGAAAAAGTTTTCAACTACTTTAAATTTCTCAAATCCGCATTTTTCATAGAACGGAACGGTAAGTCCGCTGTCGCCCGTTCCTACCTGAATAACAGAAAAATCGTTTTTGTATTTTTCGCATACAAAATCAATGAGTTTTTTTCCGTATCCCTGTTTTTGAAATTCGGGAAAAACAGCCAGATTTTTTATTTCCAGTACTCCGTTGGGCAATCCGCAAACCGCGATTTCGCCCTTAATTCCGTTATCATCGATAACAAACATATTTGAAAAACCGATATATCTGTCTACCATGCTTTCCTGTTCATCGGCGAGCAGTAAGAGGGGCAGATATTTCTTTTTGTCGGCAACCTCATAAATCTTCATATATATTTACCCAAAAACAGCTCTTCGGGCTGGTCGGGTGCGGTTAAAACTCCGCAGTTTTTATAGCCCAATGCACGGTAAAAGTGCTGGGCGCTTTCATCGCTTCGGGTGGAAACCAAAATCAGGTTATACCCCGCTTTTTTCATATCCGTTTCCCAAAAATCCATTAAAATTTTGCCGTAACCTTTTCTTTGATAGCCCTCTTTTAAGTAAATAAGATTGCAAAAAGGGGTGTTGTCCCAAAACAGATTATAGCGCAAAATTCCTACGGGTTTGTTTTCCACCGATAAAACATAACCCGATTTATCACGCACCTTTTTATCGAATTCCGAAATGGGGAGGTGCCCGTCAAGCGAAAACCAAAAGTCTTTGTCGGCGTATTCAACGTACCGTATTTGAGTTTTTTTACTGTTACTCATTACTGTTGCGTAAGTTCTTCCGCAACGGCGGTGATTTGTTTTTGCGCTTCAACGTCTATCGCGGAATTTACCGTAACTGTATTTTCGCAGAAAGTAATCGACTTAAAACTTTCAAAAGCCGTGCGCATAACTTTGGCGGCTACGGGCGCCCAGCTTCCGTTTTGTATAAAGCCAATGGTGCGGTTGCTGAAATTTTTAGCCTTTAATTTATTTATAAAGGTTTCCGCGCAGGGCATAATGCCGCCATCGTAGGTTATGCTCGCAATAACGAGTTTGGAGTACCTGAATGCGGACGCAACCGCGTACGCTCCGTCATGGCGGCTTAAATCGAGTAATTCTGTTTTTAATCCGCGTGATTTCAGCTCGTTAAAAAGCATTTCGGCGGCGCAAGCGGTGTTGCCGTAGACCGAGGCGTAGGCTATCAAAACTCCGTTCTCTTCGGGGCGGTACGAACTCCATAAATCGTATTTTTCTAAATAATATCCGAGGTTGTCTTTCAGAACGGGACCGTGAAGGGGGCAGATAGTTTTTATATCCAGCGCGGCGGCTTTTTTCAAAAGGGTCTGAACGGGAACGCCGTATTTGCCTACGATGTTAATATAGTACCGCCTTGCCTCGTCAAGCCAGTTTTCTTCATGCGACAGCGCGCCGAATTTTCCGAATGCGTCCGCGGAGAAGAGTACCTTTACGGTTTTATCGTAAGTCAGCATAACTTCGGGCCAATGCACCATGGGCGCAAAGACAAAGGTTAATTTGTGCTTTCCGAGGTCAAGAGTATCGCCTTCTTTGACTATAAGTTTTTCCGCCGACAATTCGCCGAAAAACCTCTTTATCATTGCAAAAGTTTTTTCATTGCCGACAAGAACGGCGGAGGGGTATTTTTCCACAAATGCGGGTATACTTGCCGCGTGGTCGGGTTCCACGTGCGAAATTATCAGATAGTCGGGCTGAGCGCCGTTTAAAGCGCATTCAAGATTTTTCAGCCATTCGCAGGTTTTGCGCTTATCCACTGTATCCAATACGGCAATTTTTTTGTCTATACATATGTACGAATTGTAGGATATGCCATTGGGCACGGCGTACTGCCCTTCGAACAAGTCCAAATCAGTATCGTCAACGCCAATGTAAAAAATGTCATCGGTAACGTTTAACATAAAATTACTCCTTAAATTATTTCAAGTATAGCAAAAAGTAAATTATTATTCAAGTATACGGCGTTTAAAAATATGCAAATTACGCAGTTGCATTATGTTTTTTGCTGTATTATAATACTGTCAAAAGGAGAGTCTGATATGAAAATTATAGTGCGCCTGAGCTTTTTGGTGCTTATTCCAATCATAGTCGGATTGGCGCTTGCGCTGTCGGGTTACAGCGCAGGGGCGTGGATATTGGCGATTGGCACGCCTGCCGTAATGATTGCGTTGGTTATAGCCGGTATCATTATGTTGATGAAAGGCAAGCTTTTTAAAAAGGAGCAAGATGAACAAACCGAAGAGAAAAGCGGCGCAGATGAATTGACAGAAAGAGAAAAGGAGCAAGCCGCCATAAACAAGGTAAACGATTCCCGATTTTACAAGAGCAAATTTGCGCTCGCCGAATATGAAGCCAATCAGATTCTTGAGGCAACCAAACAAACTTCGAAAAAAGGATTTGCAATGGGGATAATCTTTTTTATCCTGCTTGTTGCGGACGCAATTACAGCCACAGTCCTTTTAATCAATCACATTTGGATTGGCGCGATAGTGTGCGCCGCACTTTTCGGCGTGACTATTATTGCGATTTTAATCACCGTTGTAATTCGTCAGGCGATGTCTATGCACGGTGATATAAGAAAAGCTAAAAAAATTGTCGGCGGCAAAGTAAAATCCTGCGTTATGTCAAGTATAGTAACCTCTAAGGCGGCTGTAAACTCGGTGAGAATTAACAGCGTGGTTTACAGAGTTGTTTTAATCGCGGACGGCGGCGAATACATCGCTTTTTCAAGACGGTTTTACGAAACAGAGGAAGAGGTAACCGTTGCCGTTATGGGTAAAAAGCGTGCAAAAATAGTGACTGAAGAAGAACTTGAAGAGCTGAATGCCGAAAAAGCAAACGCTTAAAATAAAATGCCTTAAACACTAATTGTGCAATTTATACTAATGCAAGAAAAGCACCGACAATCATCGGTGCTTTTTTTGTGGCATTCATTAGTAGTTTAAAACGAATATTTATTATAGCAATAAATTACTCATCGGTTGCAAGATTTCCCTTTTTTATATTTTCTTTTATAATATTGTCAGTTACTTCAAATAATACATCTGAACCTGACTTTGTCATATTTTGTCTTTTGTATATTTGTGAAATCGTTACGTTATGTTCGCGCCAATCGCCGCCGTTATTGCTGTTGTTTAAAATGAGCGGTTGAAAATTATCCATTGCGTGGGCAAATTTCGATTCAACGGTATTGTTGGCTTCAAATTCATCGAATAATTCAATCAACTCCGCACGTTGGTCATCGGGTAGAATAGAAAACAAACGCATTTTTGCCTTTTGTTCTCTTTCGCTTTGGGATTTCAATTTTTTATTATCGTAAGCGTATGTGTCGCCTGCATCGATTTCAACAATATCGTGAATTAAACACATAAGCATAACTTTACTTATATCTACCTGTTCGTTGGAGTACTCTTTGAGTAAAAATGCCATAACAGCCATATGCCAGGAATGTTCGGCATCATTTTCATTTCTGCCTTTTCCGGATAAATGGGTTTGCCTAAAAACATTTTTTAATTTGTCAATTTCCAATATAAAATTTAATTGTTTTTTTAATCGGTCGTCCATAATAATACCGTCCTTAATAAACCGATTATATCACGAACAACCCTCGTTTTCAAGCTAACAAGTAGGCAAAATGTTTTGTGCTGTGTCGTATTGCGTATTCGCGCAAACTTTAACCGGTGTGAAGTAGTAACCTAATACGAATTTTTTAAACGACTTGTTTTTTTATAAATGGCTTTATAATTTTTAATATTTCGCCTGCTTTTGTGCTATCTTTTAATAATTTATTTAAATAGTCATTGATTGTTTGAGTTTTTTTATACTTTTTTACCATAGCGATTATTTCTTTTATCTCATTATCGCTTAATTTAGGTTCATACTCTTTCAATAAGCTTTCAATATCAGTATTAGAGTTTTCACTGTTTAAATCTTTATCTTGTACATTACCCGCTAAATTAGGTACTATTTTAATGTCGATTGATTTTTCTTTGCTCCAAAATGACTTCAAAAAAGAAAAACCTCTATCTTTTGAAACTATAATATATATTTTGCTTTCGGAGTTTTCATTTTGTTTTATTAAATAACCTAAATAAGAACTTAATTGAAAATCAAGCGCATTTTGACCGCCAACTTCTACATATTTATATTCAATCTTAGCTTGTGAGGATAAGATTGCTTGATGAAGATCAAATGTTAATTTATTTGCTTTCTGACTATAAAATATTACGATACTATCATCAGAAGTTAAATTTTTGATGCCTAAAAGATTTTTTGAGTTTTCATAATCTATTAAATAAATTGCCATAATTATTTCCTTTGTAAATTTTTTTATAAGTTTAGTATTAAACATTTCCTGTAATGCGCTCGGCAAGCTCTGATAATTATACCGAGTTCATTACAATTATTGGTTTTTATCTGTAGCTTTAGAAGTTTCAAGCATTTGCTTCTTAATTTCAAATTTGCGCAAAAATAGCTTTTCTTCAATAAGCGATACAACCAAATGGACGACCATACCAAATCCGAACATCAATATAATTGTATCCATAGTAAAAGTTATAGCATTTGTTACATACAGTATGAAGAATATACCATAGTATACCAAATTGATAATCAGCGAATTTATAGCATTATAAATTGTTTTTCCTAACCCAACGAAAATATTATCTATTATTGCGCAACCGGCATAAGCGATATAAAACGGCGCAAGTTTAATTGTAATATTAAAAATTTCGCTTGCATTTTGTAGGTTTTCGGCATAACCATAAAATGGCGTCCATAAAGGGATTGTAATTGCCCAAACCGCAATTACAGCAGTAGCAATAAAATAATAATTAAATTGATTTAATTTTATGTAGCCGTCCTTACAATCCCGTCTTATTACTTCCGACAAAGCAGTTATAGGAATAAGCAGCCAACCCCAGATAAAGTTATTCGCTATCCAATAGTTGCCTTGCTCGGCAACCATATTGACCATTTTACATATCATAACGGCATAAATAAAATTATCAATAAATTGTTGCACTCCGGAAAAAACGCCGACCTTGCACCATTCTTTTAGCACAGGTATATCGCTTTTATGAAACCAACTAAACTTGATATGCTTTTGAATATACAGCAATACAAAACTTGATATTGCAAGTACGATATTTACGATTATATTAGATATTGCAATTCCATAAATACCGAAATTTGGTATAAAAACAAAATCGGCGATAATAGAAAGTACTGTATTTATTGCCAAGAAAATATAGACGTTTTTATCTTTTCCAACGACCACAAAAACAACATTTACAAAACTAACGATTATTCCAATCATAAATGCAAACGTTTCAAGTTGCAAATAGGAGTTCACGGTTGCTACGTCAATTTCATTAGGGTTCATTGCTTTTATCAGCACAACGCCGTAAATAAGTACCCCTATTGAAAATAATGTGTATATTATAAATGTTAATAGTCCCGTCTTAAAAGTATGTTTAGCTAAGTTATCTTCATCGTTCTTAAATATTTTATTAAGAATAGAGTATAGCGGTATAACTAAAAATGCTTGTAGCGTTTCGTTAATTAAATCAAACCATTCCATTTGCCCGATTACGTCAAATACATCGCTTTGATTATTTGACGAAATAATAAAAGTTTTAATTGTCTGATAGATTGCAGGAATAAGTGCTAATGCGCATAACGCCGCAAACAATCGCCAATTAAAACTTTTTAGTTGCCTGACTTTCTCTTTCATAATTTTCCTTGTACAAACTTTACATACCGATTTTATATTTTAGCAATTTGATATGCCTCATGGAAAAATAACTCAGAGCAGATTATTTCTCTATAAAAATGCGCTTTTGCCATTGCAGTTTTACATATGAGCCAAGTAAGTTGTACTACCTAACTATATCATAGTTTGAATTATAAATCAACTTTTTGGCACTGTGGAGAGCTTATATAAATGGGACCCTGAGGAGGGAATAGGTGAATATTGCACGTTCGCGCAAACCTTCGCTTCGCTCAGTCGAACAGAGGTTCGAAGCCCCGACGACCAACACAGCAAAAAGAACAGGTAAAAACCTGTTCTTTTTGCTGGTGGGAGGAGGTGGATTCGAACCACCGAAGTCGGAGACGTCAGATTTACAGTCTGATGCATTTGGCCACTCTGC
>JAIDFD010000047.1 GCA_029054485.1 Clostridia bacterium
CCATTTGGCGGCTTTGACTGCGCCTTCCGCAAACACACGCTTAGAGGTCGCCGAGTGCGAGAGGGTAACAACTTCGTCCGCGCCCGCAAAAATCACGTCGTGTTCGCCGACTATCGTTCCACCGCGAACGGCGTGTATTCCTATTTCGTTACCGCGCGTGCCCGGTTTGCCCTGTCTGCCGTTTAAGTATTTTTTACTTCCGTCAAACGCGGAGTTTGCGCTGTCCGCAAGCATAAGCGCCGTGCCCGAGGGCGCGTCTGCTTTTTGGTTGTGGTGCTTTTCGATAATTTCTATATCGAATTTTTCGCCCAGAGTTTCGGCAGCTTCGCGCACCAGCTTTACAAGCAGGTTTACGCCGATTGAAAAATTTGCCGTCTTGAAAATTGCAACTTTTTTAGCGCAGTTTTCAATAAACTTCAAATCGTCTGCGGTGTAGCCCGTTGCCGCAAGCACTACGGGCACGCCCTTTTTAACCGCCCAGTTCAGTTCGACTTCGAGCGCGGCGGGAGAGGAGAAGTCAAGAATAACGTCGACCTTTTCCTTTACGCAGTCAAAAGTTCTGTAAACGGGAAACTTTCCGTTTTCGCATCCGTTCAAATCAACGCCGCAGACAATGCGCGCGTTGCTATCGTTTTGCAAAAGTTCGGCAACAACGCCGCCCATTTTGCCGCAAATTCCGCAAACCAAAATATCAGTCATAAACTTTCAACCCCGCATTTTTAATCGCTTCGCGCAATTTCTTTTTGTTGTGCTCTTCAAGCTCGGTCAAAGGCGAGCGGGGCACGCCCGCTTTAAAGCCTATCATATTGTAAGCCGCCTTGATGGGAATGGGATTGACTTCCAAAAAGCACGCGTCCTCCAAGGGCAATAAAAAGTCCTGAACTTCGTTTGCCTCTTTCAGCTTGTTTTCGGAAACAAGGGTATAAAGTTTTTTCATAAGTTTGGGGGCGATATTTGAAGTAACCGAAATTAGCCCCGCCCCGCCGATTGCGAGCATAGGCAAATTCAGGAAGTCCTCGCCAGAGTACAAATCCATTTTGCCGCGAATTCTCCGCATGGTTTCGCATGTTTTAGCCATATTTCCGCTTGCCTCTTTAATTCCAGCCATATTGGGAATTTCGGCAAGCTTTTCAACTGTTTCGGGCTCGATATTCACCGCCGTGCGCGAAGGCACGTTGTAGGCAATCACCGGAATTTTAACAGCCGAACAAATCTGTCTGTAATACTCTAACAAGCCCTGCTGTGTGCATTTGTTGTAATAGGGGGTAACGGCAAGCACGCCGTCCGCGCCCAGCTTTTCAGCCTTGACTGAGTTTGCAACCGCCTTTTTGGTGTCGTTGCTTCCCGTGCCGACTATAATTTTAATTCTTCCCGCCGCTTTTTTTACCGCGTATGTAATAACCTGCTCTTTTTCGTCCTCGGTCATGGTCGCAGGCTCGCCGGTCGTTCCCAAGACAACGAGCGCGGAACTGCCGCCCTCTATCTGGTACTCGATCATTTTGCCGAACTCTTCAAGATTTACCCCGTTTTCATCGAAGGGTGTAATCATTGCCGTTAAAATGCCTTTACAAAAATTTATCATAATTTCCTCTTATTTATTGTAAGCGCGTTGTCCGTTAAAGGTGAATTTTTGTGGTTGTTATAAAATACTTACGCCGAAAAACGCAAGGGCGGATTCATTTCGCCCGTTAAGCGGTTTACGACTTTGGCAATTTCACGAAAAATTTGCATAGCAAATTTTTGTGAACTTAATCAAAATACCCTTTTACAGCTAAAAGCTCGGCAAGCAACACCGCGCCGCCCGCCGCGCCGCGCAGGGTGTTGTGCGAAAAACCTATAAACTTATAGTCGAATAAATTATCTTCTCTCAGCCTGCCCGCGCAAACCGCCATACCGCGCTCGCAAAGTCTGTCAAGCTTGGGCTGGGGTCTGTCGTCCTCTGTAAAATAGTGTATAAACTGTTGGGGAGCGGAGGGGAGCTTCAATTTTTGCGGTTCGCCCGAAAAACTCTTCCACGCAGACAAAATCTGTTTTTTAGTGGGCTTTTTGTCAAAGCTGACAAAGCAAGCCGCCGTATGACCGTCGGACACCGGCACGCGCAGACACTGCGCCGTGATAACGGGGGATTGGGCGTGAACGATTCTTCCGCCGTAAACCTCGCCCCAGATTTTTAAAGGCTCGTTTTCGCTCTTTTCCTCTTCGCCGCCGATATATGGAATAACGTTGTCCCAAATTTCGGGCATGGTTTCAAAGGTCTTGCCCGCGCCCGAAATCGCCTGATAGGTGGTTACCGCCGCGTACTTTATACCGAATTTTTTTAAGGGGTGCAAAAGCGGCACATAGGACTGCAACGAGCAGTTGCTCTTCACAGCGATAAACCCGCGTTTTGTACCAAGCCTAATTTTTTGCGACTCGATTACCGAAAGGTGTTCGGCGTTTACTTCGGGAATAATCATAGGCACGTCGTCCGTAAAGCGGTGCGCTGAATTATTTGAAACTATCGGACACTCCAATCTCGCATAGGCGTATTCAAGCTCGCGGATTTGCTCTTTCGGCATATTGACCGCGCAAAAGCAAAAATCAACCGTTTTTGCAATTTCTTCCTTGTCAGCCGTTGCGTCCAAAACATTAATATTTTTAAATTTTTCGGGCATGGGTTCGTCCATATGCCACAGTTTGATTGCATCGGCATACCTTTTCCCTGCCGAAGAGGACGAAGCCGCAAGACAAACCACGTTGAACCACGGGTGATTTTCAAGCAGTAACAAAAATCTTTGACCGACCATACCTGTTGCGCCGATAACGCCTACGTTAAACTTTTTCATATCATTACCTTGTAAAATTTTGTATTATAAAAATATCACAAAGCGGTGTAATTG
>JAIDFD010000048.1 GCA_029054485.1 Clostridia bacterium
GAAAGCCCTGATAAAACTTTCGGGTATAATTTTAAGCCAGCCCGCAAGGACAATATAGTCCACGCGGTGCATATTCAAAAGATAGCTGAGTTTTTCGTATAGCGTTTCCAAATCGGGGTAATCGCCCTTTGCGAAAACTTCGGCGTGTATGCCGTGTTTTTCGGCGCGCTCTATCGCGCCTATTCCGTGTTTGGACGCAATCAAAAGACTTATTTCGCAAAAGTTTTCTTTTTCGTTTGCATCTATTATCGATTGAAAATCGGTACCGCCGCCCGAAGCGAAAACCGCTATACGTTTTTTCATAAAAGTTTTACTCCGCTGCCCTCTACCGTTTTACCGATAACGGCACACTCTTCACCCGTGGATTTAAGTTGCGCCAAAGTCTTGTTTACGTCCTTTTCCGCAACGCAGACGACCATTCCTATACCCATATTAAAGGTGTTGTAAATCTGCTCGTCCGAAATTCCCGCTTTCTTTTGAAGCGCCTTGAAAATTGCGGGTACTTCATAAGAATTTTTATCTATCTCGCAACCTATTCCTTCAGGGAAAATTCTGGGGATATTTTCTATAAAACCGCCGCCGGTTATATGTGCAATGCCCTTAACCTTAACGTGCTTAATAAGCGCGAGAATACTTTTTACATAAATCTTTGTAGGGGTAAGCAAAATATCGAGCGGTTTTTCGCCCAAGTCCTTGTCGACTTTTTGAAGCTTTTTAACGTCCTCTCCGAAAAGTTTTCTGACAAGCGAATATCCGTTGGAATGTATACCGCTGGATTTAATTCCTATAAGAACGTCTCCCGCCTTAATGGTGCTGCCGTTTATAATTTTCTTTTTATCGACTACGCCCACCGCAAAGCCTGCGATGTCATATTCGCCGTCCGCGTAAAAACCGGGCATTTCAGCCGTTTCGCCGCCGATTAACGCCGCGCCCGACTGCCTGCATCCCTCTGCAATCCCCGATACTACGGTAGCAACCTTTTCGGGGCTTAAACTGCCGGTTGCAAAATAGTCTAAAAAGATGAGCGGTTGAGCGCCCTGACAAACTATGTCGTTCACACACATAGCGACCGCGTCAATACCGATAGTATCGTGCTTGTCCGCGATTATAGCATATTTGAGCTTGGTGCCGACCCCGTCCGTTCCTGCAACGAGTACGGGATTTTTTACACCCTTGGGCATTTTGAAAAATCCGCCGAACGAACCTATGTCGCCGAGTACGCCAGCCGTATAGGTGGATTTTACATGCTCTTTCATCAGCTTGACCGCTTGATATCCTCTTTCAACGTCAACGCCGCTGTCTTTATAAGAAATAGCCATATTTTCTCCTTTTGTTATTCGAGTTTGAACTTGTCTGCACGGTAGCCTTCAAGCGAGTAAGGATATTCGCCGTTGAAGCAACCGAGACAGAAACCGTCAGCTTTTCCCTTGCAGGTACTTACAAGCTGGTCTACAGTAAGATACCTTACGCTGTCCGCACCGAGACTCTCGCAAATTGCGTCCTCGTCCTTGTATGCGCCGATAAGCTGTGAATAGGTCTGTATATCTATGCCGAGATGACAGGGGTGCTTGATTATCGGCGAACAAACTCTGACGTGTACCGCCTTAGCACCTGCATCTCGAAGCATTTTTACGATTTTTCGCATTGTGGTTCCACGCACAATCGAGTCATCTATGAGTATTACGCGCTTACCACGGATATTTGCGCGGAGTGCGTTCATTTTTACATTAAGGCTGTTTTCGCGCTGTTGCTGGCTGGGTTGGATAAAGGTTCTGCCAACGTATCTGTTTTTTGCAAGAGCTTCTACAAACGGTATCCCGCTCTCTTCCGCATAGCCGCGCGCGGCAACGTTGCCCGAGTCGGGAACGCCCGCAACTAAATCAGCGTCAACGGGGCAATGGAGCGCAAGTAGTTTGCCCGCCTCTTTCCTCGCCTCGTACACGCTAACTCCGTCCAAAACGGTGTCGTGGCGCGCAAAATAGACGTATTCAAAAATACAGATTTTGCTGTGTTTGGGAAGGTCGTCCATCATGTGCGAGTGAATACCGTTGCTGTCGATAACGACTATCTCGCCCGCCTTTACATCGCGCACAAAATTTGCGCCCACGGCGTCAAGTGCGCAGGTTTCACTGGCTACTATGTAATCGTTGCCAGTTGCGCCTATGCAAAGCGGTCTTATTCCGAAAGGATCGCGTACAGCAATAAGCTTGTCGGTGGTCATAATTACCAGTGCATACGAACCTTTGAATTTAGGACAGGCGCGCTTTACGCCAGTCAGAATATCGCCGTCCGATAACGAGTTGATAAATACCGCCATTACTTCCGAATCGATTGTGGTCTGGAACACGGCGTTCTTTTCAATCATTTCGTTTCTGAGCTGTTGCGTGTTTGTAAGGTTGCCGTTGTGAGCAAGCGCCATTTTACCGCACTTACCGGTAAATACTACAGGCTGTGCGTTCAAGAGCTGGCTCGCGCCCGTTGTGGAATATCGGACGTGTCCTATGGCTATGTCCCCTTCGGGGAGTTTTTCTAAACTTCCGTCCGAGAACACATCGAATACAAGCCCCATACCCTTGTGATACATAATCTTGTCGGCGTAAGCAACGGCGATACCCGCGGATTCCTGCCCTCTGTGTTGAAGAGCGTACAATCCGTAGTAAACGGTATGCGCAACATCGCGGTTTTCAAGCGAATAAACGCCGAAAACACCGCACTCTTCGTGAATTTCGCCGTCCATAATTTACTCCTTACCCGTCCAGCAATAGGTGCAAAGCTTGCAGGGCTCTATTCCGATAGCCTCTATCAATCCTTCAAGCGATTGAAATTCAAGCGATTCGAATTTGAATTTTTCGCATATAGCCTTGCGCATCGCCTTACCGCGCTCGGTTTTGGAATCGCTGTATTCTTCGATATGCTTTATGCCCTCTTCGCCCTCTAATTCGTTCATAGTGCGGCGGGTAATCAAATCCATATCACCCGTTGAGCGCGAAAAATTCAAATATTTACAGCCGTACATAATAGGCGGACAAGCCGAACGCATGTGAACGGCTTTCGCCCCGTGGGAATATAAAAATTCTACCGTTTCTTTAAGCTGCGTTCCTCTGACTATCGAATCATCGACGAGAAGCAGACTTTTTCCCTCGATAAATTCGTGAACGGGAATAAGCTTCATCTTGGCAACCTTATTCCGCTCGGTCTGATTAACTGGCATAAAACTGCGCGACCACGTCGGCGTATATTTTATATACGGACGGGCAAACGGAATTTTGCTTGCGTTTGAATAACCTATTGCGTGCGGCGTACCAGAGTCAGGCACTCCGCCAACGTAATCCACGCCGTGCAAACTCTTTTCTTTCGCATCGTTTTTTGCGAAAATTTCGCCGTTCTTACAGCGCATAACTTCAACATTTACTCCCTCATACGTTGAAGTCGGATAACCGTAGTACGACCAAAGAAAAGCGCAGATACGCATCTCTTTACCGGGAGGCGAAAGCTGATTTACACCGTCAGGGGATATTTCAACTATCTCTGCGGGACCCAGCTCACGCTCGTCCGAATAGCCCAGTTTTTTGTAAGCAAAGCTTTCAAACGATACGCAATAGCCATCATCGCACTTTCCCACGAGAACGGGCAGCCTGCCGAATTTATCTCTTGCGGCAATCAGCGTGCCCCTGTCGGTTAAAAGAAGAATTGCCGCCGTTCCCTCTATCTGTTCCTGAGCATAACGGATACCGTCAACGTAATTATCCTTGCAGTTTATAAGCGCAGCAACGATTTCGTTGGTGTTTACTTTACTGCCTGTCATTGCATCAAAATAACCGCCGCGTGAAAGAAGATTGCTCATAAGCGCAGAAGCGTTGTTTATTATACCGATAGTACAGATAGCATACTTTCCGAGCTTCGAAACCATCAAAAGCGGCTGGGGGTCGGTATCACTGATACAGCCTATTGCGGCGTTGCCTTTCATTTCGGATAAAACGCGTTCGAATTTGGTACGAAAAGGTGCATTTTCGATATTATGTATTTCGCGCTGTAACCCTATTACAGGGTCGTATGCCGCCATACCACCGCGCTTAGTGCCAAGATGTGAATGATAATCGGTACCCAAAAAGACATCGAAAACCGCACTTTGTTTTTTTACAGAGCCGAAAAACCCGCCCATTTATTATTCTCCAATAAGGCGCTTGAATACTTCTTTGTATGCGTCCTCTACGCCGCCGAGGTCTCTGCGGAATCTGTCCTTATCAAGGCTGACGTGTTTGGTTGTATCCCAGCTTCCCGCTTCCCAGAAACGGCAGGTATCGGGTGAAATTTCGTCCGCAAGAACGATGTTTCCCTTAAATCTTCCGAATTCGAGTTTGAAGTCGATAAGGTCGATATTCAGTTCCTTGAAAAATGCTTTCATCGCATCGTTTACCGCGAAAGCCATATTCTTTATGGTTGCAATCTCTTCGGGGGTTGCAAGGTTAAGCGCCAAAGCGTGATAATCGTTGATTAAAGGGTCGCCCAAATCATCGTTTTTATATGAAAATTCAATAGTGGGCGCAGAAAACTTTGTACCTTCCGCAACGCCGTATCTCTTTGAAAAACTGCCTGCGGCAACGTTTCTGATAATAACTTCGAGGGGAACTATCTCAACCTTTTTAACGACTGTGTTTCTGTCGTCAATCTGCTCGACAAAGTGAGTGGGTATTCCCTTCTTTTCAAGCATCTGCATCATCAAATTGCTCATTTTGTTGTTGATAACGCCCTTACCCGCAATGGTACCTTTTTTAAGTCCGTTGAATGCGGTTGCGTCGTCCTTGTAAGACACGATGACATAGTCTGCATTTTCGGTTGCGAATACCTTTTTTGCTTTGCCTTCGTAAAGCTGTTCCTTTTTCTGCATAAATTGACTCCTTGTATAAAACTTTTATTATTTAACAACTGAAATACCCGCGACTAAAACGCGGGTATGGTTTACTTTTGCTCCAACTCGGATTGCAGAGCAACATCATCGGCGTTGATTTTCTTTCTCATAGCCGACTTATATTCGTTAAGCTTTTTTGCGATTTCGGGATACTTTACGCCCAGTATCTGCAGTGCTAAAAGTCCTGCGTTTTCGCCGCCGTTCACTCCTACGGTTGCAACAGGTATACCCGAAGGCATCTGAACGATAGAAAGCAAGCTGTCCAGCCCGCCCATCATATCCGTTTTCACGGGCAAGCCGATTACGGGCAACGTAGTACTTGCGGCGATAACGCCGCCGAGGTGAGCCGCCTTACCTGCCGCGCAGATTATGACTTCGACTCCGCGTTTAATTGCGTTCGCTGAAAACTCGTGCGCCTCTTCAGGCGTTCTGTGTGCGGATATTACTCTGACTTCCGTTTCCACGCCGAAACTTTTTATAACGTCTACGGCGGGCTTTACCACGTTAAAATCAGATTTACTGCCCATTATTACGGCTATCTTTGACATTGACTTCTCCGAATTAAAGTTCTTGTTTTGTAGCATACTTTTACTATGCTGCTACTTTATATTATTTTTATCGTATATATTCTCGCGGTGAACTTTTACGCTGTTATGCTTTTAAGAGCGCAACGAGATGAGTTCGGCGAAAACGATTCAAAAATGACTAGCGGCGACGGAAAACTTATCCTTACCGCGATTTTAGGCGGAGCAATCGCAATTTATGTAAGTATGTTCATTATGCGGTACAGGCTTAAAAACCTGCTTCTTATGATTCTTTTGCCCGTTATTGCCGTTTTAAACGTTTACTTTTTTATAGCGGCGTTCCGTTCGGGCTTTACTTTCTTCGTAGTATAAAAACCACAATATCTGCCACTTACAGTTAGATTATACCACAATATATTGTAAAAAGAAAAATGTTTGGACGCAGATTTTTAAAAATTTAAAAGTAAAAATTTTACTTTTGACCTTTTTAAATACTTGACAAACTTAAAATTGTTTTAATAAAAATAAAACCTCACATATTCCGTGAGGTTTTAACATTTTATTCGTCTTTTGTGTTTGAGTTTTTGCTTTCCTTTAAAAGGTCGCGTATCTCTCTCAACAGGTCATCAGTCGTTTCTTTGGGTGCGGCGGGTTGCTCTGCAATTTTTGCGGTTTCGACCGCGGCTTCTTCCGCTGTAATTTTGCCCTTTTTCAATTTTTTTTCGATTGACTTTTTCTGCTTTTCAACAATAAGCTTTCCGCCCGAACGAACGGCGTTTATCGCCTTGATAATCAAGAACAGCACCAAAGCGGTTATAAGGAAAGTTATTATCGCTGAAATAACCGAACCGAAGTCTATAACCAAAGCTTCGGTAAGCACCGAGCCGTCCTCGGCATATACCGCGTTTCTTAACACAACCTGAAGCGCTCCCGTATCGCCCGTGCCCGGAATCCAGTTTATTAGCGGTGTAAGAATATTTCCGACAACCGCCGTAATTATTGCGGTAAACGCACTGCCGATAATAATACCGACCGCCATATCAAGCACGTTTCCGCGCGAGATAAACTCTTTGAACTCTTTAAAAAACTTTTTCATTTTTATCTCCTTTTTTCTATTTTTCAAGCAGGGCTGAAATAAGTTCGCGCCTTACTTCTTCACCATTTTTCAAATCTCTCGGCAGAGCGTCGTCCGGCGATTTATCGTAAACGATTTTACCGCCTTTTATAACTATTATCCTGTGCGCAACGGTTGACGCTTCGTCAACATCGTGCGTGACGAATACTGCCGTTCTTCCGTCACTGCGCCACAAATCGAGGAAAAGTTCTGTCATTTCATATTTAAGCCTTAAATCGAGCGATGAAAACGGCTCGTCCATAAGTATAGCCTCGCCGCCGAACAAAAACGCGCGCGCGATTGCAACCCTTTGCGCCTGTCCGCCCGAAAGTTTTATCGGGTAACTGTCGCGCTTATCGTAGAGTCCGACCCGTTTTAGCATTTCTTCAATTTTAGCATCGTCTTTGCAGACCAGCGCAAGATTGCCGTAAACGGTTAAATTCGGCACCAACCGAGGCGTCTGGAATATATATGAGCATTTGACTTTTGTAACGCTTCCGCTATACTCCGTAAGTCCTGCAATTACGTTTAAACGAGTGGTTTTACCACTGCCGCTTTCGCCGAGAATACAGGTTATTT
>JAIDFD010000049.1 GCA_029054485.1 Clostridia bacterium
AAATACAGCACCGCAAAAACGCGGAAACGGGGGCAAAAAAATTAAAATAATGTTCCTCGGCGGCGTCGGTGAAATCGGCAAAAATATGACCGCTATCGAGTACGGCAACGATATTATCATTATCGATGCGGGAGCAATTTTTCCCACCGAGGAAACCCCCGGTTTCGATTTAATCGTACCCGATATAACCTATCTCGTTGAAAATAAGCGCAAGGTGCGCGGACTCATTCTTACCCACGGTCACGAGGACCATATAGGCGGCGTACCCTATCTTTTAAAGGAACTCAAAGTTCCCGTAGCGGGTACGAAATTAACGCTCGCGCTCGTAGACAACAAACTGCGCGAACACCGTATAAACGATTCAAAGCAGATTACGGTTGCGCCCGGTCAGGTTTTGCAGATGGGCTGTTTTAAAATCCGCTGCGTGAACGTAAACCACTCTATAGCGGGTTCGCTTGCGCTTGCAATCGAAACCCCGCTCGGCGTGATATTTCACAGCGGCGACTTCAAAATAGATTTAACCCCCGTTGCGGGCGAGGCAATCGACTTAAAGACAATAGCCGACGTCGGCGCGAAGGGCGTGCTTTTATATATGGGCGAAAGCACAAATATCGAGCGCAACGGCTTCACCATGAGTGAAACGGTGGTGGGTGCGACTTTGGACAGGCTCTTCGCCGAAAACGCCGACCGCCGACTTATAATCGCGACTTTCGCTTCAAACGTTCACAGATTACAGCAGATTGCAGACCTTGCGGCAAAGTATAAGCGTAAAGTTGCGCTGTCGGGAAGAAGTATGCTCAATGTTGTTGAGGCGGCTGAAAAGATAGGCGAAATTCATATCCCCGACAACGTGATAGTGGACGTATCAAAGACCAAAAATATGCGCGACAGCGAAATTGTGGTTGTAAGCACGGGAAGTCAGGGCGAACCTATGAGCGCGCTCACACGTATGGCAAACGGCGATAATCCGCAAGTGACCGTTGGCGCAAACGATACGGTAATAATTTCGGCAACGCCTATCCCCGGCAATGAAAAGCTTATTTACAGGGTAATAAACAACCTTTACAGGCTGGGCGCAAATGTCATTTACGAAAGTCTGGAAAATATCCACGTTTCGGGTCACGCGTGCAGGGAAGAGCATAAGATTATGCACACCCTGTTAAAGCCCAAATTCTTTATCCCCGTTCACGGCGAATACAGACACCTGAAAAAGCACGCCCAGCTTGCACAGCAACTGGGTATGCCTGAATACCGCACGTTAATTCCCGACATAGGCAACTGTATCGAGCTTACGCAAAACGGACTGAGAAAGGCTGAAGACGTGCCCTCGGGCTCGCGCCTTATAGACGGCGAGGGAATAGAGGACGAAAAGGCGAGCCTCATAATAGAGGACAGAAGACAGCTTTCCGAAGAGGGGCTTTTCATAATTTCAATCGCCGTTTCAAACGGCGAAGTGGTGGGGGAACCCGCGATAAATTCCCGCGGTTTCGTGTTCGATTTCCACCGCGACTACAACAAGGAAATGCGCGAAGTTATCGCGCGCGCCATTGAGGGCTACGACCTTTCACGCGGCACGGTTGACGAGCTGAAAAAGGTGATAAAGCGCAATTTCAGAAACTATCTCTTAAAAAAGACCAAGCAGTCGCCTATGGTCGTACCCGTAGTGGTTGAAATATGAGCGGATTTGACTACGCGCACGGCGACACGTCCAAGGGCGAGCGCAAAACGCCAACGGCGCAGTTCAACCGCATTGCTCTTCCCGAAAAAATCGCAAAGATAAGGGAGGAGGCGTTCGCGCGCGAAATTCCCACGGCGGACGATGAAACGCTGAATTTCATATGCACGTTGCTTGCGGCAGTACAACCCGAAAATATTTTAGAACTGGGAACTGCCACAGGTGTTTCGGGCGCGGTAATGCTTGATATATGCAAGTCGGCGCACCTGACTACTATCGAGCGCGACCCCGCTTTTTACGATGAAGCGTTAAAAAATTTCAAGTGCTTAGGGCTTGATATGCGGGTTAAAGCAATTCACGCGGACGCACTTGACGCGGTAAACACTCTTTGCGGCGAATACGATTTTATCTTTCTCGACTGCGCGAAAGTGCAGTACATAAAACTCTTGCCCGCGTTGAAAAAACTTTTAAAACGCGGCGGAATTCTCCTTGCCGACGACGTACTTCTCTACGGTTGGCTGACGGGCGAAGTTCCCGTTCCGCAAAAGCGCAAAATGCTCTATACCCACGTTAAAGAGTATATAGATAAAGTTACGGACGATGGCGAGCTTTTCACAACAATAATAAACGTAGGCGACGGGCTTGCGATGAGCGTTAAAAAATGAAAGCTCCACTGTTTGATTTGAATATAAGCGACGAGGCGAAAGTCCTGTCGGAAATAATTTTAGCGGACGAACAGCCGAAACACTGTGTCCGCCGCCTTGCCTATCAGTCTGTTGGTACTAACTCTATGGTCCCCGACCACACCGCGCGTGAATTCTTCGTGGGCGACGGTTTTGAAATTAAAAACAACGTTCGCGTAAAAAAGAAATTCAGACAGCCTGTTTATTCTACTGCGGCGTTGCATTTTTTTGGGATGCCTGCGGTTTTTCTTCTTCTGACCGGAGTTTTAATCTACTATTTAGTCAGCGGAACCGTTTATGATTCCAACAGATTGAGTGCTGTGCTTATCATCGGCTTTGCGGCTTTGATTGCGCTTGCAGGCTGTATAAGTTTTACCGCGCTGTGGCTGCGCCGAAATAAGTTATTTGATAGCAAGTATACATACCTTGACGATTTGTTCATTTTATTCGATGACGAGGGCAATCCCTGTTGCGTTTGCACTGACGGAAAATCTGCGCGGGTCCTGTATAAGCAAACGGTGTATAAAATCGCCGAAAATAAAATAAAGACGGTAACAAATCCCATGCGGGTTTATATGGAGTATCTCAACCTCTTTCCGCAGTCCTTGCTGGATATGTCGGCTTTCGTCCCCGACCGTAAAAAACACGTGCTTGCGGCAGAACCAGGAACACATCCCCGTAGCCATATATCGGTAGTGGTAAACGAAACGGACAAGAGAATATCTCTTTCCGCAAATTTGAGCGACGGTAGCCAGGGTTGTCTTAACAGGGTACACAAACTTCTTATCGACTTGGATAAAGATTACAGTATACAAGATACATATTCATGTATGGGTAATTATTACCCCTACGGCATAACTCTTGCAAGCGTGCGGGAGCGCGGCGAGGGCGTATATAAAGAATTGAAAAACTCGCTTTCGAAAAAATCGCCCGTATGGAACGTTTTGGGCGGGATTAACTTTAACGGAAAAATATAATGAATGTTGAACTTTTAGCCCCCGCGGGCAATTTCGAAAAATTAAAGACTGCGTTTTACTTCGGCGCGGACGCGGCGTACATAGGCGGCAAGGATTTTTCTTTGCGCTCGTTCGCGGATAACTTTACCCGAGACGAGCTTTCCGCCGCGGTGAAGCTTGCGCACACGCTCGGCAAAAAGGTCTACGTCACCGCAAACATTTTCGCAAAAAACAAGGACCTTGCACTCTTGGAAGATTACTTCGCGTTTTTGCAGTCGGCGGGCGCGGACGCGGCAATCGTATCGGACAGCGGCGCGATTTACGCAGCGAAAAAAGCCGCACCCGAACTTCAGTTGCACATATCTACACAGGCGAATTTAACAAACAAATACGCCGTAAAATTCTGGCGGGAACAGGGCGCAAGCAGAGTTGTGCTTGCGAGGGAACTTTCGCTTGAAGAAATTTCCGAAATTCACGCCGCCGTTCCCGATATCGAAATCGAGGCGTTCGTCCACGGCGCGATGTGCATATCCTACTCGGGCAGATGCCTTTTGTCCGACTATCTCGCGCACCGCCCGTCAAACCGCGGCGAGTGCGTGCAATCTTGCAGATGGAATTACCAAATCCGCAAGTCGGATGAAAAATCCGACAGCGGCTGGCTGGATATTTGCGAGGACGGCAAGGGCACTTATCTTTTAAACAGTAAAGATTTAAATATGTCCGCCCACCTTGAAAAGCTCGCCTCGGCGGGCGTTAGCTCCTTTAAAATAGAGGGCAGAATGAAATCGGAGTATTACCTCGCAACGGTAATTAACGCTTACCGCCGCTGTATCGATAACGGCTTTGATAAAACGGTTGAAAGCGAACTTCTGACCGCGGCGCACCGCGATTACACAACGGCTTACGCTTTGGGCGAAAATCATTCCACTGTAAACTATACGGACAGCCAGACCAAGGGCGACTGCGACTACGTTGCAAACGTCGTCGAATGCGCGGACGGCTTTGCCACGGTTGAAATGCGCGGCAGGTTTAAAACGGGAGACGTTTTAGAGGTTTTATCCCCTTCGGAAAATTTCAAGAAGTCATTTTCCGTGAATACCGCGTTTACTTCAACGGGTGAACAGGTGAGCGACTGTAAACTCGTACAGGAACACTATAAAATCAACTGCCCGTTAAGCCTTGCAAAGGGCGATATTTTAAGGCGGAGAAAATGAACTACAAAGTAAAAAATATTTACGGCAAAACATCGGATAAAAAAATTACCGTGTCCGTCCCCGGCTCGAAGAGCATAACGGCGCGCGCCCTTTTAATCGCCGCGTTGGCGCGCGGCGAAAGCACGCTTGTCAACGTTCAGTTTTCGGACGACTGCGCAACCTTTTTGCAGTGCCTGAAAGACTTGGGCATAGACTGCGAAGTTTCGGATACTACGGTAAAAATTCAGGGTTGCGGCGGACAAATTGTAAAGAGCGAAGCCGAAATTTACGTTGGCAGTGCGGGAACGGCGGCAAGGTTTTTACCCGCCTTTTTAGCTTTTCAAAAGGGCAGATACACCCTGACCTGTTCGGATCAAATGAAAAAACGCCCCCTGTCGTCTTTGATAAAAACGCTTGAAGAGCTGGGTGCAAAATTCACCTTTTTGGAAGAGCAAAACTCTTACCCCTTTATAATTGAGGGAACGGACTCGCCCAAAACGGAATTAACCGTAAATATCGATGAAAGCAGTCAGTTTTTGTCCGCGCTTTTAATC
>JAIDFD010000005.1 GCA_029054485.1 Clostridia bacterium
ATATAATGTTTAGGAGTAAATAGATGGGCAAAATCAAATCGGCGATAATAACGGCGATATTACTTGCCGCAATCGTGGTTCTTGCTTTTTTTGCGACCGTATCTTTTCCGGTTGCTGGCTCGAACGGCGTAAAAAGATTCAATTCTTTTATAAGCAGTATTCATCTGGGCTCGGATTTTACCGGCGAGGCTACAACCGTTTTGTATCCCGAAGGTGTAATCTCTGCGGCTGACTACGCCGACTACATTGTAGGCGCACCCGATGAACCCGCAGAGGGCGAAGAGGACTACGAGGACAAGCTTGAAGAGTACGAGAAGTACGTTGACAAGTACGTTGCCTGCGGTAGCGTTTACGTTGAAAAAGACCTTTTAGACGATGAAGAAACCGATTTGGTTGAAAGCGTGAAAAACGATGCGGCGGTACTTGTGGCGCGTTTCGATAAAAAGGGCTATTCAAGCTATTCCGTTTCCGTTCAGGACGACTACACTATCCGCGTAGCCGTGCCCACCAATTTTTCGTACTCGGCGTACACCAAAAACAATGCAAGCGCACGCTCGGAAGAAACTACGAAAATTACCCGCACAATCCAGTATCTCACGACTTCGGGCGAACTTTCCGTAAGCAGTGATACCGTGTCAATGCCTATAAAGGATTCGGCAAGCGACTACTTCAAGAGCTTTACAAAATACTCCGCCGCAAACAACTATGCGGTCAAAATAAAACTTACCTCTTTGGGTAAGGAAAAGATTAACTATCTGACGTCAAATTCCGCAACCGCGCTCAACTTCTATGTGGGAGAACAGCAGGTGTTGCAACTTAACTTATCGGAAGCTATCACGGGCAGCAGTTTTTATATCAGCGTAACGGACGCGGACTACGCGGAGGACTACGCGATTATTCTCAACTCTGCGGCTAACGGCGAAACGCTCAGCTTAGACTACGACACGATGGATACGCTTAACGTAAACTACGTTACCGCAACCCTCGGTGACAACGCGGCAATTTATCTGTTTGTTGCACTGCTTCTTCTCGTAGTTGGCGCGATAGTGTTCTCTATCGTAAAATACAAAAAGCTGGGTCTTGTCAACGCGATTATGATTTTAATCTACTCGCTTGCACTGATTACGGCAATACTTCTTATCGAAATTCAACTTACCGTTGCAGGCGCGTTTATGATCATACTCGGTCTTGCGCTTTTGTGCGGCTCCAACTTCGCCGTATTCGAAGCTATCCGCGGCGAAACAAAGCGCGGCAAGACTATGCACGCGGCTATCAAAGCCGGCTACCGTTCAAGACTTACTGCAATTCTTGATTTGCACGTAATTTTAATTGTACTCGCGCTTATGACAACGTTAATTTGTATGTTCACTTGTGTAGGTGAAATTTTCGCTTGCGCGTTCATATTCTTTATCGCGTCGGTTGCGTCCTATATCCTGTACTGGTTTACAAGATTTATGTGGTACGTTTTATCCTCGCCCGTAAAAGACAAGTTTGCTTTCTGCGGCTTTAAAAGGGAGGTACCCTTAGATGACTAATTTAAAGATTTCTGCAAAAATGCATATTATGATTATCGTATCCGCGGTAATCATTGCGCTCGGAATTGCGGTCGGCTGTATCTGTCACTTTTTAGCGGACGGCTACTTCAACTTCGGCGGCGAATATTCAAGCTATCAGAGCGTAACCGTTTCATACGTTGTTCTCGATTACGGCAACGAAGATAAGCTCCGCGATGTCTGCGAAGAGCAATTTGATAAAGCGGGAGTAAAGTACTATAATTATTCTTCTGCCGACGATGGCTACGAACTTACTTTCAAATTTTTAGAGAGTGCGAACGCCGACAAAATAAAGGCGGCGGTAGAAGCTATCAATGCAATTTTGACTGATGAAAGCGCTGATATGACAGGACTCAGTTCGGCGGCTTACCACACGGTAAAAACCGAACTCGGCGGCGGCAACGTTGTCGTTTACGGTTCAATCGCGCTTGCAGCTTCAGTGGTGTTCCAGTTTATCTACTTTGTTATAAGGTATAAACTCACAATGGCGCTGTCAGCGTTGCTTGCAGACGTTCACAACTTCGCAATCTTTATTAGTTTGTTGTCGCTCTGCCGTATACCGGTTTCGTCCACAATCGTTGTGTTTGGCGTAATTACGGTGCTTATGACTATGATAGGCTGTTGCTTCCTGTTTGACAGGGCGCGTAAAAACGGCAAGGACGAGCAGTTTGCAAAACTTACAAACTTTGAACAGGTTGATACCTGCGTTAAGGAAAGCTTCGTAAGCATATGCGTTGCGTCCGTGTGCGTGGCGGCGGCAGCGGTGGTGCTGTTCGTGCTGTTGTCAATAAGCGCATTGTCGGTAGTTAATATCGCAATTCCTATTCTTCTCGGTCTGGTAAGCGCGGTATCGTGCCTGTACGGAACGGCGTTCTTCACTCCGGCGGTATATTCCCGCTTTAAACGCATAGGAGAAACCTTCAAAGCAGAACGCAAAAAATCAAAAAAATCATAAAAAAATTTAAAGGCGGGTGACAACCCGCCTTTTGTCTATTACATTATGAAAAGAATAGTCCCCGAACGCGAATTCTCTGCGGAACAACTGAATACTATCAAGTCGCTTGCCGCCGAAGTCGGTCTTTTGGAAGAGACGGTTGCCATTCTTTACGGAAGGGGAATCGATGACAGACAAAAGATTGAAAACTTCATAAAACCCTCGCGCGGGCACTTCATTTCGCCCTTTAAAATGCAGGGGATGAGTGAAGCGTGCGAGCTTATTAAGCGCGCGCGGGACGAGGACTGGGCGGTCGTTGTCTACGGCGACTACGATGCGGACGGAATTTGCGCCGCGACCATTATGTGCGCGGCTCTGCGCGATTTCGGTATAGAACCAACCGTTTATATTCCCGAGCGGCGCGAGGGCTACGGCATAACCCAAGCCGCGGTAGACGCTATTTTCGAAGAGGATTTTCCCCAGCTGTTTATCACGGTTGACTGCGGAATTTCCTGTGCGGAGGAAGTTGAGTATATCAAGGAACAGGGCGCGGAAGTAATCGTTACCGACCACCACGAACTGCCCGAAAATATCCCCGACTGCATCTGTATAAATCCCAAATTCAACGACGGTTATATTTACGACAACCTCTGCGGCGCGGGAGTGGCGCTCAAAGTTGCAATCGCGCTCAACGGCGACGGCGCGCTGAAATATCTCGATTTCGCCGCAATCGCAACGGTTGCTGACAGCGTACCTCTGACCGGCGAAAACAGAGATATAGTTTACGAGGGACTGAAACTCATTAACAAAAGTCCAAGAAAGTGTTACTCGCAGTTTTTGGTCAAAAACGAGGCGGACGCAACAGCACAGACGATAGCCTTTTCAATCGCGCCAAAAATAAACGCGGCGGGCAGAATGGGCGATGCACGCGCGGCTCTTCAACTCTTCGGTGAGAGCGATGAGTGCAAAATTTTCGATTTGGCGGCAAAGCTTTCGTCCTACAACTTAGAGAGGCAGAAGTGCTGCGATGAGCTGTATTCCAGTGCGAAAGCCAAGCTGAAAGAGAGCGGCGCTTACGGCAAAGTTATTATGCTTTTCGATGAAAACTGGAACTCCGGTTTCGTCGGCATTGTTGCGGCAAGACTCGTGGAAGAGTACTCGCGCCCCGTCCTTCTTTTCGTGCGGAGCGGCGAAACGTTAAAAGGCTCGGTACGCTCGATTGAAAGCGTTAACATTTACGAGGCTCTGAAAGCCTGTTCGCAATATATTGAAGAGTTCGGCGGTCATGCGCAGGCGGCTGGCGTAAACGTTACGCTTGAAAACTTCGGAAAGCTTGAAGCCGCTTTAAACGAATATATCACGGCAAAATATAAACCTGAAGAATTTTTGCCGACAATTTATATCAACGGTAAATTGGAAAATCCTTTTTCACCGAGATTTGCGCGCGAGTTGGAAATGTTAGAGCCATTCGGCGTGGGCAACCGCAGACCTATGTTCGAGATTAGCGAAGCCTCGTCCGAAGTGCGCCCTATAAAACCCCAGTCGCCCCATTTATGCGTAAAGAGCGACAAAATCGAGCTTATGTACTTCGGCGGCGGCAAATATTTCAGACTGCTTTCAAGCTCCGCGCCGAGGAAATATATATTCGAGTATAATATTTCCGTGTTCCGCGGCAGGGAGTACGTCAAGGGCTTTATACGCGACGTTATCTGCGAAAAGTCCGCGGGCAAGTACGCGGAAGAGGAGATTGCGGTAAACAATATTATCACGCTGGCATCGCCGAAGTGTAACTGCAAAATTATCAATGCAACCGCGGCGGAAATCGAAAGCGGAATTGAAAGCGGCTGCGGCACACTGTATATCGCAAGCGAATATAATACGCTTGAAAGATATAAAAGCCTGAAAAATCTGCCCGTGGAGCTGTTCACGCTCGGCACGTCCAATCTTGCCGATACGGTAATTATATCTCCGCAGTTCAATATAGACGCAAGCGGATTTAAAAAAGTCGTCTTTCTCGAAAGTTTGGTTTCAGGCGTGAGGATACCTTCGCTTGAAAATAAAGAGGTCGTTATCTGCTCGGATATTAAGGGCAATAATTTTATAAAAAATCTTCCCTGCAAGCGTGAAGAACTTTTGAAAATTTTTGCTTACGTTTCCGCAAACGCGGCTAATTTGGAGGGCGGCGACAGTTATGAAGTTGCGCTTAATAACAAATTTTCTTTCAAGCCCTCGCACGTTGCGTTTGCGCTGGAAGTTTTCAGACAGCTCAACCTTATATCCTACGACGGCGGAAGATTAAATCTTTTCAAGGGCGTCAAAACCGAGCTTACCAATTCCGAACTTTACAATATTGTCTGCAATTTAAACGGTTGAAATTATGAAAAGCGTGTTAGATAAAATTTACGAATACAACGATGAAAAAGACAGGGAGATGGTGCTGTCCGCTTACCATTATGCCGAACTTATGCACGAAGGGCAAAAGCGCGCTTCCGGCGAGCCTTATTTTACCCACCCCTGCGCCGTTGCGGAAATTCTTATGGACCTCGGTATGGACGTTCCGTCCGTCACCGCGGCTTTTCTGCACGACGTAATAGAGGATACGCAAGCCACGGACGAGGATATACGCTCGCGCTTCGGCGAGGAAATTCTGATTTTGGTTGAGGGCGTTACCAAGCTCGATAAAATACGTTTTCAGTCCCACGAGGACGAGGACGCGGAAAACTTCCGCAAAATTTTCGTTGCTATGGCAAACGACGTTCGCGTAATCATAATCAAGCTTGCGGACAGACTTCACAATATGCGTTCGCTCAACTTTCTTTCAAACGAGCGCCAACAACGCATTGCAAAAGAAACGCTTGAAATTTTTACCCCGCTTGCGGGCAGGTTGGGTATTTCGCAGATTAAATGCGAGCTTGAGGATTTATGCCTTAAATACCTCGACCCCGAGGCGTACGAATATTTAGTAACCAACATTAACCAGAAGTTGGAGGAGCGCAAAAACTTCGTTGAGTTCGTAGTGAACCAGCTGAAAGATTTACTCAAAAAGAGCAATATCACGGGCGAAGTTTGGGGAAGACCCAAACACTTTTACTCCATATACCGCAAAATGAAAAATCAGGGCAAAACCCTTGACCAGATTTACGATTTGTCCGCCGTGCGCGTTATAGTCGGAACAATGGAAGAGTGCTACGAGGTTCTGGGCAAAATCCACAAGCAGTGGAAGCCCGTCCCCGGAAGGATTAAGGACTATATCGCAACTCCCAAGCGCAATATGTACCAGTCGCTGCACACAACCGTTGTAACCAACTTCGGACAGTTTTTCGAAATCCAGATACGCACGCAGGAAATGCACAAAATGGCTGAGTACGGTATCGCGGCGCACTGGAAATACAAAGAACAGAAATCGGGCGAGACCAACTTTGACCAGCGTTTAAGCTGGATACGCGACGTCATGGACTGGCAGGGCAGTTTAAACGACTCTAAGGAGTTTGTTGACAGCCTTAAAAACGATTTGTATTCAAACGAGCTTCTGGTGTTCACGCCTCAGGGCAAAGTAATTTCTCTGCCGCTTGAAGCCACCCCCGTGGACTTTGCGTATGCAATCCATTCCGAGGTCGGAAACAAGTGCGTGGGCGCGAAAGTCAATTCTAGAATAGTATCTTTAAACTCAGCATTACACACGGGCGACGTGGTTGAAATTCTCACGTCGCCAAACGCAAAAGGTCCTTCCTGGGACTGGCTTAAATTCGTAAAGTCAGGCTCCGCGCGCGCGAAGATAAGACAGTTCTTCAAGCGCGAAATGAAGGAGGACAATGTCAAAACGGGCAGAGCAATGCTCGAAGCCGAGGCAAAGCGCAAGGGCTATAACCTTGCGGATATTCTCACCGAAGAGTCTTTTAAAAAGCTTTCAAACAGGCTCGTCTTTTCTTCCGTGAACGAGATGATGGCGTCCATCGGCTACGGAGCGGTAAGCGTAAATCAAGTCATTTTCAAACTTATAGACTACTATAAAAAGGAAATGCCCAAAGCCCCCGAAAAATTGCAGACCGAAAATTTGCGCCACTCCAATGCGGGCACGGTAACGGTTAAGGGAATGAGCGGGCTTTTGGTCAAATTCGCGCACTGCTGCAACCCCGTCCCCGGCGATGAAATTACGGGCTTCGTATCGCGCGGCAGGGGCGTAATCGTTCACCGCGCCGACTGTTCCAACCTCGATGATTTAGACCCTGCGAGACTTCAACCCGCA
>JAIDFD010000050.1 GCA_029054485.1 Clostridia bacterium
ATTATTATAGCTTAAAACAAAATTAAAATCAATTAATTGTTTCCGTTTAAAAGCTGTTCGGAAAGCTGTAAAATCTGCGCGCCGTACTTAGCCTTTCCCGATTTTAAAATCGCTTTATAGATAAAGTAATTTGCCACCGCCAGCGCAATTCCGATAATGCCCGCAACTATGCCTACGGCATAAAACGCAGTGCCGCCCGCGCCTATTACTCCCATTGTAAGGCACATCCCCACGCCGAGAATTAAAGCCGCAATTATACCCAACGTAAAAGCCGTTATTTCAGCGGGCTGTTTCGCCTTTTTATCGAGCTTGCGCAAAGTTTCGACTTTGTCCTCGCCCTTCTCTTCATAGTCCTTGCGGATTTTTTGGATAGTTGATTCATTTTCCATTTTTCAGTTACTCCTTTTGATTTATTTTGTAACTACATTATACGAAGGACGTATTAAAGATTTTTTAAATTATATATTTATTTTTGTAAATCTTTCGTTAAGATTTTGTAAATCCGCCGCCGTTCAAAAGCTGTTCGGTGAGCTTTAACACCTCTTCGCCGTACTTCTTTTTGCGGTGATTTAAAATAGCCTTATAGATAAAGTAATTTGCGATAGTTAAGCCTATGCCGAAAATTCCGACGACTACTCCCAGCGCAAAGAAAACCGTACCGCTTGCGAGTACGTCCATAGTAAGACACATTCCCACGCCGAGCAAAAGCAAGCCCGCAATACCGAGAACAACCGCCGCTATATCCGCGGGCAGGCGCACCTTTTTATCAAGAGCGCGTAACTGCTCCAAAGCTCCTTTATTTTCGCTTGGTGAATACTCCCTGCGCAAAGCTTCTATTTCTTTCCGCTCCTCTTCAGTTGGCGCGGAATAGGTGTAATCAAACTTCTTCATTTTCAATCCTCTTATTTTTCAGTTTCAGTGTTGAATTAATTATCATAAAAACGCCAAGCGCGATAATTATTGCGCAAACCGCGCCGCCGGTTACCGCGTTCATTGCGCTTAAATCTTCACCGTTCCCTGAAAATTGCGAAATCATCGCCGCCTGCAATGCAAGAACGGAAACCAGTGCGTCCGCAAAACCTATACTGCGCATAGCTTTTATTGCAAAGTTTTCGCTTTTGCGCGTCTTGACGAAGTTAACTATCGCCGCTACGATTTTATAGGTCGTATATGAAGCGGCAATGTAAATCATAAGTCCCGCGTGTCTGAAAGTTTGACCGTCTACAACCATAAGAACGACCGCGCCCGCAAGCGCGATTGTAAGAACCATCAACAGTATGCCCGACAGTCTGTAAATTTTTAAATTCGCGCCGCTATCGTTATTTTTTCGATTTTTGACAATGTGCAATACCACCGCGCCGCGCAAAAAAGCCAACAGCGCGTAATACACGCAAAGGGTTGCAAACCACACGGAAGAGAACAATATTCCGTAAACCCCGTTGTAAACGGCAAACGCGATATTGATTGCAAACGCTATAAAAAAAGTTAGCGTTGTGCGGAAAACGCTGTCGGTTTTAAGCCTTTGAACAAATTTCAATTTGCCCCGCCTTTGAGCTTTACCGTAAATACGCTCCCCTCTTCAGGCACGCTGTGGACGGAAATTTCGCCGCCCAAAATGTCTATTATCCTCTTTACCATTGCAAGCCCGAGTCCGTTGCCCTCCGCCGCGTGCGAGGTATCGCCCTGATAGAATTTATCGAAAATATGTCCGCCGACCTCGGGCGAAATTCCCGCGCCAGTGTCGGCAACGGTAATCACGGCAAAGCCGTCCTCGCCCTTTAAGCCTACGGTTATTTTTCCGCCGCCTTCGGTGAATTTTACCGCATTCGATAAAAGGTTGTTTACAATAGTCTGAATAAATGTCTTGTCCGAGTAAATTTCCATTTCGTCAAGGTCGCAATCGAGCGCAAGATTTTTGCCGTCTATCTTTTCCTCGAAATCGAGTATACATTCCCGCAAAAGTTCGTCAAGGCTGAACTTACTCAAATCGGTAGCAACCGTCTTGTTTTCAAGCTTGTTCAGCTTTAAAATGTTCATTACCAAATCCGAAAGTCTTTCGCTCGCCCTTACAAGCGCGTCAAGGTATTTTTCCCTTTCCGCCCTTTCAAGCTTTCCGCTTTTCAGCGCCGAGGCGTAGCCGCAAATGACCGACAGGGGTGTTTTTATTTCGTGGGAGACGTTTGAAATAAAGTCGCTGCGCATAATTTCGGTTTTGCCGAGTTCTACGGCAAGCGAGTTTAAATTTTCGATTATAATATCGTACTCATCGTATCTGTTGTAAGGGTGGCGCGGCGCAAGTCGCACCGAGTAATTGCCCTTTATTAAGAGGTTGGTCATATTCACAACATCGTCTGTTATGCGGCTGTCGATATACTTTCTTCTGAGAAAGTCTACAAGTGTACACAAAAGAGACAGCACCGCAATCACCGCAAGCATTACCGCCGCCACCGCCAAATTACTGCACTCCACTAGCTGTGAATAAATAAGCACGGAAATCATAACCGTAACCGCGACCGTTGTAAAAAACAGGCAATAGCCTAAAAAAGAAAACTTTTTTCTCTTCATTTTAAAACCGCCTTGTATCCCAAGCCGTGGACGGTGACGATTTCAACGCCGTTGCATACAGCGGTCTTTTCCCTAAGCTTTGCTATATACACGTCGACCGTTCGCGAGGTCGCAGAGCTGTCAAAGTCCCAGAACTCCGCCATAAGCTGGGCACGCGTAAATGTCTTTTTGGGGTAGGATAAAAGCTTGTATAAAATATCAAACTCTCGCACGGTGAGCGCAAGCTCTTCGCCGTCGACGTAGGCGGTATGCTCCTCCTTGTTCATCTTCAGGTTGCCCGCGCAAATCTCACGTTTTTCTTTTATTCCCGCCCTTCTCAAAACTGCGCCGACGCGCATAACCAACTCGTCTAAATCAAAGGGTTTTACGAGATAGTCGTCCACGCCGATTTTAAAACCGAGCTGTTTCGACGGTTTATCGGACAGCGCTGTCATAAAAATTACGGGGATTTTTTCATCGTAGCCCCGCACTTTTTCGGCTAAGGCAAAGCCGTCCAAAAGGGGCATCATTACGTCTGTAAGAACGAGATTTATTCCGCCCTCTTCAAACTCTTTCAAAGCCTGCGCCCCGTCGAACGCGCTCACCGTTTCGTATCCGCTTGCGGAAAGATACGAGCTTACCAGTCTGTTCAAATCTTTGTCGTCCTCGGCAACGAGAATTTTTACCATACTTTTACCTCTTGAATACATTTTACCGCCCAAATGTTTTTATTACGCTTGCGAAATGTTAAAATTTTGTAAATTTTACACTATTTTAATCTATCCGAAGAATTTTGGCAAGCAGACGCTTACAAGTTAGATATTGACAGATGAGCAAAAATTTTATATAATTGTGTAACTATGAAGCTCAAAAGATATGCGGATACAAGCGTAAAGGCGGCAACCGCGCTGTTGCTTGCGATAGCTCTTATACTTTCGTTCACCGTTTCGGACTACTACATATTCAACCGTATAGGCGAGTTTAACTTCCTGTTCGTGTTCAGCCAGTGGGTAAAAAAAGCGGGGCTTCTTTTATTGCCGCTTGCAATCTTTTACAAAAAGAAAAGCTGCGCGGATATTGCGAAATATATCCTGCCGCCATTCGTAATTTTGTCCTGCGGACTATTCGGCAAGTTTTTCGATATAACTATGCTGACCGGTGCAAGCAACGCGGACGAGGTTTACGCGCACATAAACGAGTTTATTCCCAAAGCCGCGAATATGACCCTTTATTTCATTCAGTGCGCGCTTTACCTTGCAATCTGCGTCTATCTTTTCGTGCGCGACGGATTCAAGGTGAAAGGTAAATCCTTTATTTGGCTGCCCTTTGCTTTAATCGCTTGTATGCCCTTGAATATCTTTGAAAACTTCTTTGATATAAACAATATTTCGGGCAACAGCTTTTTGAGGTTTAAAAACTTTACGCTGTGGCACTTTTTAGCAATAATAGTTCTTGCGGGTTTTACCATAGGCAGTTACTACTTCCTTAAAAACCAAACAAAAGAAAAACAGCACACATTCCTCGCGGCGGCGGCAATAGTGCTTTTAATTCAGTATCACAGCAAAGACTCAATGGTTATGGGCGATGGCTACAACGTGTATCATACCGTTTTCGCCTGCATACCGCTCTTTATCTGCAATATCGGTGTATACGTAGCCTGCATATCGGTATTTTTGAAAAAGCGCGTGCTGTATGCCATTGCCTTTTTTGTTCACGCGGCGGGCGCGGTGACGGTGTTCGTTTACTTCGGCAAGGACGAAATGTCAAACTACGGAATTTTTTGCAGTTACTCCATTTTGTACTTCTGTTTAACCCACTGCCTTTTGTTTGCGCTGTCGGTTATGCCGACCGCGCTGGGGCACTATAAATACAGACACAAGGACTGTCTTATCCCCCTTGCTTATTACTTTGCAGTGATAATTATTGCATCACTTTCAAGCGCGTTGGTATCCTCCGCTTCAATGGAATTTACATACAACGGCTATACCTTGCAGGAAGGCGAATGGCTTAATCCCAACTATGCGTTTACGCAGATAAATCCCCTGCCGTTTGAAGTGCCGATGTGGAAGCTGACCGTCTGGCGGTACGATTTGAACGCGCTGTACATACTGGGGCTTTACGCCGCATACGTTGGAATTTTCTACGCTATGAACGGCGCGTACTTTGCCTTTCTTGCAGTCCGCAAAAAGGTACTTAGAAAACCGCAGGAACCGCTTGTTCCCATACGCCTTTCAACCGAGGCGGCAAGCGAAACAGCCGTAACCGAAGAACAGACAACCGAAAAAACAGACGAAGAAAAAGTTTAAAAAAAGCCCCGCGTTTTGCGGTGTATTTCAAAGGGATAAAAAGTGGATATAAAAAGCAAGGAAAGATAATTCAGCTTTCCTTGCTTTTTTGTTGTAATTTTGCTATACTGTGATTACGATAAACAGTAATTTAATGTGCGATTGAAGATGGATTTTATACTCAGCACATAAAATCAGACGGGAGGTTTGATATGACAAAAACCGAAATATTAGATTTAGTCGAAAGAATGACAATTATTGAAGATGGTTTGATTAGTAATCAGACAACGTGTTGGAAGGCTCATCGAGAAGCCGATAGAC
>JAIDFD010000051.1 GCA_029054485.1 Clostridia bacterium
GGGCTATATAGTGGCTTCGGTCGGGCAGGACTCGGGCGAGCTTCCCTACACCTGCTTTATGGCAAAGGACAGCTATATAAAGAAGAACAGCGACAAAATCGAAGGATTTTTACGCGCAATAACCAAAGCGACTAAATACCTGCTTGCAACCGACAGCGCAACCGTTGCGGGTAAAATTGTAGGTTATTTCGATGGCACGAGCGAAGCAAGCTTAAAAACTTCTATCGACAGCTACAAGGCAATAGACGCTTGGGTTACCAATATGGCGATGAAGGAAAGCGTTTTTACCTACTTGCAGGATATAATGGAATTTTCGGGCGAGCTTGACAAACGTGTAGCTTTCTCTGATATAGTGCTTACGGAAACCGCGCAAAAGGTTTATAACGAAATTTACGCATAATGCTTACATTCAAAGACGTAACTTACACTTACCATACAAAACAGGGCGAAACCACTGCGGTAAAGGATATGAATTTTACCGTTGAAGACGGTCAGTTCGTCTCCGTTATAGGTCCCTCCGGCTGCGGAAAAACCACCATACTTTCAATAGCCGCGGGACTGCTCGCCCCCTCTTCGGGCGAAGTAAAAAGGGAAACGGGCGAGTTCGGCTATATGTTACAACGGGACGCGCTCTTCCCTTGGCGGACGGTCGAACAGAATATTTTTCTTCCGCTGGAAGTAAAAAAACGCAATACCCCCGCTATGCGCGAACGCGCCGTGAGCCTTGCCGAAAAGTACGGACTCAAAGACTTTTTGAAAAAGACCCCCTCACAGCTTTCGGGCGGTATGCGCCAGAGGGTAGCTCTTATAAGAACGCTTGCGGCAGGACCCGAAATCCTGTTGCTCGACGAACCCTTTTCCGCGCTGGACTATCAGACAAGACTTGAAGTCTGCGACGACGTTCAGGGGATTATAAAGAGCGAAAAAAAGACCGCGCTTTTGGTCACCCACGACATTTCGGAAGCGATTGCCCTCTCGGATAAAGTGGTCGTTCTCTCAGCCCGCCCCGCGCGCGTGGTTGCCGAACACCTCATAGAATTCGGCGAGGGAAGTCCGAAAAAGCGCCGCGAGTGCAGTGAGTTCGCCGCAATGTTTGAAGTACTCAGAAAAGAACTGGGTATATAAAAGGCTTCCTGCAAAACCACAAAAGGAACACTCAAATGAAAAAGACTAAACCAACGTACTCGCGCGAGCACCTCGCGTATCTGAAAAAAATCAAACACAAAAAAATTTTCATAGCCCTGTCGCGGATATTCATTCTCGCGCTGGTTTTGGGGATTTGGGAGCTTTGCGCACAGCTTAAAGTTATAGACCCGTTTATAACAAGCTCGCCGTCGAGGGTGTGTCTGACAATAGCCGACCTGTACAAAAACGGAACGCTGTTTTACCATATAGGTATTACCCTTATGGAAACTATGGTGGGGTTTGTCCTTGCGGTAGTTATCGGCTACGCCGTTGCAATAGTGCTTTGGTCAAGCGAATCGGTCAGAAAAATTTTAGAGCCGTATATCGTGGTTTTAAACTCGCTCCCCAAAATTGCGCTCGGTCCGCTGATTATAATATGGATTGGCACCGGCTACGACGCGATTATCTTTATGACCGTGCTTGTATCCATAATAGTCTGTATTATGAATATGCTTGCGGGCTTTATCGCGGTGGATAAAACCAAACTGCTTTTAATGAAGTCTATGGGCGCAAGCAAAGCGACCACTTTAAGAAAATTGATTATACCCGCTTCACTCCCCACCCTTATCAGCACCTTAAAGGTTGCCGTGGGGCTTGCGTGGATAGGCTCGATTATGGGCGAATACATCGTATCGCGTGCAGGACTGGGATATTTGATTGTGTACGGCGGTCAGGTCTTTAAACTGGACCTTGTAATGACCGCGACATTTATCCTCTGCGTGCTTGCAGGCGGTATGTACGGAATTATAACGATAATAGAAAAACACGTTACAAAGTAACTTTAAATTGCTTTGCAACTTAAAAAAGGCTTCCTGTCGGAAGCCTTTAAATTTTTTATTTAATCGTCGGTTAAGCCCAGTAGGTAATCGGCGGAGACGTTGAAAAATTTAGCAAAAATTACTACAACTTCCGCAT
>JAIDFD010000052.1 GCA_029054485.1 Clostridia bacterium
TGTCCTCCGCCGGCCAAGGTGCGATGTAAATTTACGCCGACTTTTTTTACGTTGAAGCCGTCTATACACTGCTCTCTCATGACGGGTATATGTGCAAATTCTTTCATTTATATATCAAGTATTCCGAAGTTCTCATCGAAGTTTTCATCAACGTCAGCGAAGTACTCTTCGTAAACTTCTTTAGCCCAAATTTCTATTCTCGAACCGGCTCCGCAGATTTTTATGTCTTTTTTGATTTTTCCGTAACCGATTAACTCCTGAGGAATAACCAGTCGTCCCTGCGGGTCCATTTCAACCAGCTTCAAAGACTTTGTAAAAGCACGCAATCCTTTCTGCTTTTCGGCATCGCCGATTTTAACGTCTGTTTCGAGCTTTTCAAGTTTTTCCTTAATTGCCGCGTCATAGAAAACAAAAATACAGCCGTTAGTGCCCTTAGAGAAATAAAGCTTATCTTCATTTCCTTTAAGCTTAGCGGGAATTCTTATTCTGTTTTTCGCGTCGATCTGATGATCGTACTCGCCTGTAAGAAAAAACATAAACTTCGCCCTTTGTGACCGTATATCCATATTAGCACACAGAATGACCACTGTCAACCACTTGGAGCAAAAAAGTTAATATTTTTTTGATTTTTTTTGCGAAAATTGGGAATTTTAGGGATTGAGTACCTCTTCGCTCCTCAAAAGATTGTTAAAAACTTTGCGGTTTTTATATGTATCGCCCCCTGAAAAGGCTATTTTCTGCGCTCTTTGACCATGGTGGTCAAAAATCCCTAAAACTTCTTTCAAGTGGTCAGCCGTCCCTGAAATTCCGTCAAAAACGGGACAATTATAGTATGACTGAATAATTTTTTCAGCCAGAACATAGTGCGTACACCCCAAAACCACGGTATCCGCACCATATTTAGGCAACAGGCTCTCAACTCCCTCCTTTGAGAGATTGAGAATATTCTGCTCTATGTAATATGCGAGTTTTTCACAGGCAACCACCCGCGTTTTACTTGCGCTGTATTTTTCCAAAAGGTTTTTAAAAGCCTCGCTTTTAACTGTTGAAGGAGTTGCCAGAACAAGGCACTTGCCCCCGCATTCTACCGCGGGTTTTACTGCGGGCTGTATTCCCAAAATGGGAAATTCGTATTTGTTTCTCAAAAAATCTATGCACTGAGCCGTTACGGTATTGCATGCCACAACCGCCGCGGCGGGGTTGGTTTTAGCAATTTCTTCAAAAACTTCATCCACGCGGCAAATTAGTTCCTCGCGTGAAAGGTTTCCGTAAGGCACGCGAAAATTATCGGCAAAGTATGTAAAATCGACGCGCGGTAATTTGCGCACACATTCAAATAAAAGGCTGATACCGCCGATACCGCTGTCAAAAACACAAACAGAAGGATTCTGAACGTTATTTACCATACTGTAATAATAATATTACTTAAATTGCAAATATATTAAAAATCTTACAAAAAACAGCTAAAAACAGTTTACAACCAATAT
>JAIDFD010000053.1 GCA_029054485.1 Clostridia bacterium
CTGTAACTCTGCCTGTCCGCCTCGCCGTCTATAAACACCACCATAGAGCCGACTTTATCAACTCCGCTGATGTTTGAAATATCGTAACACTCCATTCGGCGCGGATAGCTTTTCAGATTTAAAAGCTGTTTGAGCCGCTTGCAGGCGTTCACGGTCATATCGTCCTTATGCTTGATTTTATCGACCGATTTTTCCAAAAAGTCGGACGCATTTCGTTGCGCCATTTTTAAAAGTTGCGCTTTTACGCCCTGCTTGGCGAGCGTGACTTCAACCGATTTTTCAAACTTGTCCTTGAAGTAGTTTTGGATAAGCTCTTTTTCGCAGAACTGTTCCGTGATAATTTCGGCGGGTACTTCGTGGTTTGAATAATACTGGATAATGAACGCGGTCAAAGCTTCGCCGTCCGACATATGCGCCTCATCCAAAGCGTAACTGCTTCCGCCCTGCATAACGCCCTTTCGGGTCACAAGCACATTGACTGCGGAGTACATGTTGTTTGTTGAGTAAGCGATTATGTCCGCATCGATGTAGCGGCTTAACGCGGTAATCCTCTTTGCTTCGAGCTTTGAAAGCATAGCGAGCTTGTTTTTGTAGTCTATCGCAAGCTCAAAATTTTCCCCCTCGGCTGCCGTCAGCATTTTAGACTTTAACAGCTTTTCGGCTTCTTTATAATTCCCGTCCAAAAAGGACAGAGCGTTTTTGACCTGCTGCGCGTATTCCTCTCTTGTAACCTTGTGCGAGCAAGGCGAGGTGCATCTTTTAATGTGATAATTAAGACACTCCCGTTTGGACTTTTCGGTTATCTGCGTATGGCACAGACGGACGCTGTAAGTGAGCTGTAAAATATCAAGAATATCTCTGCAATTTATGCCGCCCATAAAGGGTCCGAAGTATTTACAGCCGTCTTTTTTGATTTTTCGCGTTATGCAAAAATTGGGATACTCCTCGTTTAAATTCGCCTTGATATAGGGGTAAGTTTTATCGTCCTTTAACAGTATGTTGTATTTGGGTTTATACTTCTTTATAAGGTTGTTTTCAAGCGCGAGGGCGTCTATTTCGGTATCGGTGATTATATAGTTGAAATCGCGCACGTTTTCAACCATTTTATTTACCTTTTCGGGCTTGGGGGAATTATGGAAATACTGGCGGACACGGTTTTTAAGCACGCGCGCCTTGCCAACGTATATTACGTTTGAATATTCGTCCAGCATTATATATACGCCCGGATTTTCGGGCAGAAGTTTCAATTTTTCCTTTATAACGTCCATAATCCGCAAGTTTAATTATACCACTTTGCAAACTTTTTTGCAATACATTACGCTAAAAATAAAGAGCCTTGCTTTTTTGCAAGACTCTTTATATTTTGGATTAATTTTATTTAGTTCTTATGCACGCCAGAATAAGCTATACAGTCTTCTTTTGCCTGTTCAGCCGAAGTTACTGTGTATCCGCCAACATAGAAGTAGTTTGATTTGGTATCAAAGTTTTCATAAGGATTAGCATTATTGCTGTTTGTTATCGAACCGCTTGTTTGCACTATTTGGTTTGCAACCGCGCTAAGCGCCGACTGCGAACCGAAAGAACCCTGTGTAAATTCGCAATTCAAGATTTTTGCTACCGCCGTAGTATCGCCAACCGTTACGGGGTTTTTAGCGTTTTCGAAGTAACAGCCTTCAATAAACGCCCACGCACTGGTACGCAACGACATATTGGTGCCCGAAGAATCCTTATAATAATTGTTGTACATATGCATATTCGCAAGTCTTGCAAGAGGCATACGGCTTTCACAACCTTCGTAATAGTTGTGATGGTAAGTTATATTATACGAATAGCTCGTGTCGCTTGCACCGACCAAACCTGTCTTATGAGTGTTAACGTAGTGGTTATATGAAAGGGTTACGCCGTAAACAAGCTTTAAATCGGTAGAGCCATCGCCGTCGTGCTTATCCTGCTCGTCTGTTAAATCCCAATAGTTTTTACCCCTGTTAAAGGTGCAGTTGTGAAGCCAGATATAATAGCTGTCAAAATTTGCAGTCGCACCGGTTTTAACATTGGTATCGCCCTGGAACGCACAAGCGTCCTCGGTATAGTCGCTGAAAGTAATATTTCTTACTTCGATTGAGCTTGCCTGTTTCCAGGTCATACCCCATTGGAAAATTTCAGCATCAGTGCCAATGCCCTCTACGGTAACGTCGTGCGCACCTTTCGTTATAGAGCAATCGTTCCACGCGCTGTCAAAAGCTCCGCTACTGTAAGTAGCCTTACTGGATAATCCTAAGAGCTCGGAATATTCAGAAGTATCAAGCTCATTATAACCTGCAAGAATCAGATCGGCTTGGGTAAGAGAAGTTGCAGCAGTTAAAGGATTGCCGTTTATACCGATTACGTTTGCTACGGGCATTTTATTGCTTGCACTATACTTCTTATCGGCATTATAATCCAACAATTTCCAGGTTGCAGCTGATATTTTACCAACGATTCTGATAATCACGGGGTTTTTTGCTCTGTAAAGGTTAGTAAGCACTTCACCTATTCCCGTAAAGTTATAGCTTGTTCCTGTAAAATTAACGGTTTGTGTATTTTTATTCCCTTCGCTGAAATAGATAATTTGCGCGTTATCCTTGGGCGTACCGTCATCCTTATAACCGCCTACGCCTACGCTTGCCGTCGTATCGGTAGCGTATGCAGACCTGTTATAGAAAGCATAGCCCGAGCGGTCGTAAGAAGTTACTGATACGTCCTTGTACTCTTTCGTGCCGCCAACGTTAATTTCCAATGAATATGCGCCTTCGGCAAGTCCCACTATATCCGCACGGACGTAACCATCGTATTCACGGATAAGCTCTCTGTCAATGGCTTGATAAGCATGGCTTCCGTCCAACGACTTGTAAGATACGGAAATATTGCTTAAAGAGTTGCCGTTGGGATAAATATTAACGTACGCACCCTCTTCGTATCCGGCGCACGCTAAAATGTTAGTCTGCGTCCACTTTGCATAGAATGTTTTGTCGCCCGTTTCGCCAACGGTAATTACTTCCCACTTGGAGCCGCTGAAATCGGATTTTTCGTACCAGCCGTCAAAGGCATAACCGGTTTTAGTCGGTACGGGCAAAGTCGTTTCAACGCCGTAGGAGTAGCCGGTTATTGTATTTTTAATAGTGCCGCCATCGGCATTGAACGTAATCTTGTAGCTATCGGGCGTCCAGGTTGCGTAATAGGTTTTGTTGCCGTATTCGCCCTGTGCAATTTCCATTACGCTTGTTCCTGTTAAAGCAGAATTATCATACCAGCCCGTAAACGAATAGTTTTCCTTTTTAGGCGCAGGCAAATCTGTTTCGACATCGTAAGTATAGGTTGTAACGCCGCTTTCGGTGTACGCCACGTTGTCGATATAATATTCTACGCTATAAGTTTCCGCAGTCCATTTAGCCCAGTACTCAACGTTTCCAGTTGAAGCCTTTTCAATGGTTTCAACCTCTTCACCCGAAAAATCCTCATCGGCATACCAGCCGTTGAAAATATAGTGGTCTCTTTCAACTTCGGGCAAAGTCGTTTCAACACCTGATACGTATGACGTGAGATCGCTGACTAAAGTACCGCCGTTCTCATTCAGAGTTACGCTGTATGTTTGTCCGTCACCGACTGGATCATCGCCGAATAAAAGGTCGCAGGCTGAAAGTCCTATCATGGATACAGCCATTAAAGATGCAACTGTAGTTTGAATTACTTTAAATTTTTTCACCCTTAATACTCCAAAACAAAAAATTT
>JAIDFD010000054.1 GCA_029054485.1 Clostridia bacterium
GGTCAGACCGCAGTCGTTCAGCTTTTTATCCGTGGATTTGTACATACACCACGCTGGCAACATATATATATTGTCTATAAGCGACGAGCATTTGCCGGTGTAGAACTCGAAAAGGTCGAGATCCTGACAGTCGTCCTTGTCGGTCTTGGTGATTTTGAGGAAGTGGTCACAGCTTTTATTGAATGTAACCGCCGCCGAAATAAGACCGTTTATAAGCGGTTTAAGCTGTCCGCCGGAAGCATTTACGCACACGCTGTTGAACGCGTCCGCATTGTAGTCCATAAACACCTTAGAGCAAAGCTTGTGCAAATCGTACAGCGGGCGCAAAAATTCTTCGCGCTTTCTGTCGTGAATACCGCCGCCCATACTCAAGAACTGCGAACTTAAATCGGTGTTAGAAAGTATGCGCGAGCGCGCCTCTTCAATCTCGTACGCGCGCTTAATCCACTCCACCTCGTCCTTTTCCTTTAAGGGGGTTGAAGCGCAACGGTTAATTCTCTTCAAGACGGCTAAAAGCACTTTCGAAGAGCGGTAATTTTCGCCCCAGTTGTCAAGCTCACTTTCGATTAACGGCGCGAACTTCGAAATATCGGGAAGCGAGCGGAAGTTCGAAAGCCAGTGTTTGACCTCGCTGTCGTAGCGCAGATTTGCGTTATAGAATTTATAAAATTCCTCTTCATCGTAATCGAAAAATTCCGAAAGCTCATCGCTCTTTAAAACGGAAGCAATCTCGATAAGATTTTGAAGCTTTTTGTAAGTAAAGGTGCTTACGCGCTGGTTGAATGTGTCGAGGAACAGCCCTAAATAATTTTTAAGGTGTTTAAGCTCGGCAAGCACAACTTCAGCCGAACAAAGTACCGCGTTTTTGGTGGCGCCGTCGCAAGTCGTGAGATTAACTCCCGAGAATGGCGAGCGGTAAACCCCTCCGCACTCTTCCGCCGCCGCCTGAGCGGTTATAAGCATACTTTCGCACTCTTCAAGTCGTTCCTTGGTGAGAGTATCGTAGAAAGTCGTTTCGATATTCACAAGCTCGGGCGCGGTTTTGTTTTGCAGGTAGTAAACTATTGCTTCATAGACGGATACGCCCAGCCTGCGCTTTTTGTGCAGCGCGTCGAGGGGAGCTTTTAAGCTTTTTCTTACTTCCTTTATTCTCTCGCCCGCGCCGCGGAATTTGTCGCCGTCTGCGTTGGCGGTGAGCGCCAGAGTATTTTCTATATTGCGGATAATTTCGCCCTTGTCGGCGGACTTACCCGAGTGAAGTTCTAAGCAAAACTCGCCTATGCCGATATCGCAAAGACGCTTTTTTACCACTTGCAGAGCCGCCTGCTTTTCCGCAACAAAAAGCACCCTGCGCCCGTTGTACAGCGCGTTGGCTATTATGTTGGTAATCGTCTGGCTCTTGCCCGTTCCGGGAGGACCGTGCAAAACGAAGGTCGTGCCCGTTGCCGATTCTGCGACCGCGGCGTACTGCGTGCTGTCGCAGGGCAGGGGCGTAATAACCTCGCAAGGCTCGCTCTCGTCCTCGCTCACGCCCGAAAGCTTATTTTCGGTAAGCTTGTTGGTGTTTGACAAAAGGCTTGCGATTATCGGGTTTTTTCTGTACTCGTTGATATTGTTTTTTACGTCCGCCCACATTGCGTATCTTACGAAAGTGAACTGCGCAAGATACACGTCCTCGTAGACGAACCAACCCTTCATATTGGCGGTCTTTGAACGGAACACCGCAAGAATTTCCTTGGGGCTTAAACCCTTGCCCTCTACGCCGCGCACGTCTATGCCAAACTCCTGCTTTAAAAATTCAAGCAGGGTCGTATTGACCTCGTAGCCGTCTCCAAGCTCTATCGATACGGTCTGCGATTTGGTCCTGCGCAGGTTTACGGGCAACAACGCAACCGGAGCGTACTTGTCCTCTTTTTCGTTGACGCCGTGCCATTTTAAAAAGCCGAACGCAAGATAAAGGGTTTTTGCGCCCGTTTCCTCTTCGACCGAGCGCGCTTTTCTTATCAGCGAGGAGCAAACCTCGGTAATGTGTTCCGCGCCCGAATAGGTGCGCATTTTGCCCGCTTTCATTTCTATTGAAACAAGCTCGTCAAGATTCCTCGTGCCCGAACCGCCGAAGAAAGTAGCGTCCTTAATCTGCGCGTTGTTCGCCTGCAATGAAAACGAGTCCCTGCCCTCTAAATTTTCGCAGAAAGAGGAAAGACTTGCAGAAAGTATGTGCAGACAGTCTTTCTGATAGCGGAAATTTAAAAGGTTGTTTTTAAGCGACAAATCCAAAAGCCGTCTTTGCCAGCCCTTGTCCTTTGAAAAAGTTTTGTCGTATTCATACTTGGCGGCGTCTATAACAGAGGCGGGTTTTTCAATATAAGAGTGCTGCCGATCGTCTAAAAGCTCGTAGCCCGCACCGGTCTTTACCTTTAACGGCAGGGGGAACACTCCGCCTATACGGCAACGCCTTACGTCGAGGCAGATTTCAAACGCGCCGCTCTTTATAAACGAAGCAAGGTGCGCCTCGCTCGTGGTAAAGCTTGCGTTTTTATGCGAGAACAAATCGTCCACGTCGACAACGGCAAGGTTGTTTACGCCGTCCGCAACGTATCTTTCGATTACGGTCATATCGTCCTGTATGGGCGATGAGAAGCAACTTTCGTACAGCCACACGCCCACGCCCACCTTTGATTTGCCAAGGACGATTACGGGATTTAGCTTGGTGCTTTCAAAACACGATGCGGCAAAAAGCGCAAGCTCTAAAGGGGTCGCCTTTTTGCCCTGCAAAATTTTGCTTATATCGCCCGCGGAACCCGCGCCCGTCAGATCGCCGCCCGCCACTCTCTCTATATCCAGTCGGCGGATTGCCGAGTACACTGCCGCGGCGGCGTTTCTTACGCCGTTTTTGTCGTTGCCCGCATAGCCCGACCAGTCGGACGAATAGCCCCACGTTCTGAGCTGAAGTCCCGCTTCCGCGAGAATCTTCTGGCAGTCGGCAAGCTTGGGACGGACGAAAGACGCAAGCATTTCGGCGTTGCCCGAAAGTCCGTTCCAGTAGTCTATGGGCAGAGCTTCAACGTTTGCTTTAAGGGTGCATATCGTTTCGCCCTCGAAGCTCACCTTTACCTGTACGGTACAGGTTGCAATCTCTTCAAGGTCGGAAAGGTATTTGGGGTTTAAAAGATTGTCCGCCGAAATTTCCATACTGCTTTCGTGCGGAATTTCGTCCACAGGAATTTCGGACGGTATTATAAGGTTTGTTGAACCCGTAATCGCAACCGTCAGTCCCCGCAGATTTTCCTGAGCGCGGTTGAAAATTCTGAACGAAGTAAAAAGCGGCATACGACAGTAATAAGTAGAATAGCTTACCGAGTTTAAAAGCTCGCCTTCAAGCTCTATAACGTCGTTCTGTTTTTTTCTGGTTTTGGTATTTGATTTTGTTGCCATAAGTAATTTATCCCGTTTAAATTTTTTGTTGTTTTTGTAAAGTCCGTTTAATTAATAACCCTTAAGTTATTGACTAAACCAAAGTATTTTAACTATTTATAAGCGCAAGATTTTTAAGGGCGCGGGTATAAGCAATATACTTTTCATTTTCGGTCATATCGCCGTCCGCTACCGCTACGGCGGTAAATTCAAGCCCCTTACTCTCGTACACGGTCATATAGTTGATTTTAGTCTTTGAAATTTTGCCCGTTTCCCTTAAAACGTTGTAGCTTTTGCGCCTGTATTTTTCAAAGCTTTTTTCGCTTGTAATCACCGCGCAAAGTCCGTTTGCTTCTGATAGGTACTTCCCCACTTTTCTTGCGTCTATCCTGTCCACGCAGTCGCCGTCGAAGCCTATCGCCTGCATATCTATGCCCAAATTTTTTGAAACGTACTCTACAATCTGGTTGGTGTTGCGGTAATTGAGATTGAGATTATAAACGGTGCTGTTCAAGTCAGTCCAGTCGCCGACCCCTCTGCAAGGTGTAATATTTTGCTTTAAATCGCCGAACACGTTGAACGAAGCGCGTTCGTTTACCTTCTTCAAAACTCCGTACTCGGCAAGCGAAATATCCTGCGCCTCGTCCACGAACATAAACGCGTATTTCGGCGACAGGTCAAAGCCAAGCTCTGTCATTAAAAAACACAGCGCAAAGGGGTCTGTTTTGCAGAGTTTTTTTGTTGACATTCCAAAACGGGTTTTGGTTTTTCTTACAATTTCACGATAGAAAAAACGCATTAGCTGATAAGTAGTTTCGCACTTGCCTATCGCAACCAGATCGCCCTCGCCGCGGATAACGTCGGCAAAGTCGTGCAGGGGCGCAAAGTCCGATAGTATCGTTTCAACCTTTTCCGCAGTCTGTTCGGTTTCCTTTTTTAACTGCTCGCGCTTATTTATCCTGTCGGCATAAGTCAGCGTTTCAACTCCGCCCACGTTAATCTTGTAACGCCGCAAATCCTGAATTTCCTTGTCAATCGTCTTTGTCAGTTCGTTTAAATCTTCTATCGCGGCAAGACAGATTTTTTCGGAATAACGGCGCAGGTATTTCACCGATTTGTAAAAGGACAAAAGCTGTTTATAGAAGTAGGCGTAGTCGTCCATTCTGCCCTCTTTGAACAGCCCGAAAAACTCCTTTACGTCAAGCACGCAGTTGAACATATAGCGGAACTGTTTGGTGTAATAAAGCCCGCCGTCCTTTTTTTCCTTTATCTCGCCCAGAACACATCGTCTTATGCGCAGTTGTGCATTTTTCACCCCTTCGTAAAGTTCAGCCTGACGCGCGCACGCCGCGGAAACCTGCTCCGCTACCTCGGCGCAACCCTCCGCGGTGAACATTCCGTGTACGCCATCGAAAATCTTAGCAAGTTTTTTACGCGCATCGGTCACGAAATTCTGCGAATAGATATAATTTAAAAACTCTTCGGGAACGGGTTGTGTATAATCCAGCCTTGCGGCAATATCCACGCCGGCGTTTTTTAAAAGTTTTAAAAAATAGCTGTCAAGAGTTGAAGTTTTTACCTTTTCAAGCTCCAAAATCGCGGCAAGCTCATCGATAAACGCATTGAACGAGTCTGACGGCGTAATGACCAGCACGTCAGTTGGGCGCAGTCTTTCGTTGTTGTACATAATGTAGGAAAGGCGGTGAAGCAAAATCATCGTTTTGCCGCTACCCGCAACACCCTGAACAACAAACTCGGCGCGCTCGGGCAGGGTTATAATTTCAAACTGCTTTTCCTGTATGGTTTCGATAATATCGGTAATTTCGCGCTTTTCCTTGCGGCTTTTTAAAATATCCTTTAAAAAGGGGTCGAAGATAATGCTCTCGTCCCTGCCTCCTATCTCTTCGGGGGAAAGATAGTCTTTTAAGGAAAGGTACTCGTTTTTAATATCGAGAATTTTGCCGTTCTGCGTCCTTAGCGCCCTGCGCAAAACAAGCTTATAATCATACTCGTTTATAGAAAATGAAGTTACGCTCTTCTGATAATATTTTCTTGCAAGCGGCGCGCGCCAGTCCACTATTTCCAGTCCTTCATCGCCGCGCTTGCCGATATAATAGCTGTTGTAGCCGTCCTTTTCGTCCTCCAAATCCATTCGCGCGAAATAGGGTTCGTCGAAAAAGGGCTTATAGGACTGCAGCTTTGCTTTTAAAGAATTTATCTGCGCGTTAAGCTCCAACACCTTTTTATACTTTTCCGCGTTGTGTTCGGGGTCGGAGTTCAGTGAATGGCGTTCAGACTTTGCCGCCTTGATTTTCGTTAAAAGCTTGTTCAGGTGCAAAACTTTGAGCATGACCATAACGGCGGCAATGCGCTCCTCTTCGTATCTGAGTTGTTTGTCGCCGTCTAACAAATCCAGAAAATACTCTTTATCGGGCATTTTATGGGGGTCTATTGAATTTTTAAGATTTTCAAGGTCGGTCATAAAAATTCCTGTTGAATATTAAGTATAGCATAAACTTTACCAAAAATCAACAGGCAATCACACAAAAAAAAGCTCCCTTTTAAGGGAGCTGAAAACATATTTTATTTTTCGACCTTTTCCGTAGGGGTTGCTTCTTCCACAACCGCCGATTTTGCCGTCTGCTTGCTTTTGCTGAGTTTGACCGCGCCCACCGCGTAGGCAATTATCAACGCCAGCACAAGCCCCGCGATAAAGCTTACGCCGAACGACCAGACAATGCTCTTTCCTGCCTCTACGTTCAACACGTTTGCGGTAGTAAAGCTGACCGCCTCCGACTTGGTGTAAATGGTTGAAGTCACCGTCTGAAGCTCATCGGTGAACGCCTTGACCGAAGCGATACCCGCCTCTAACTCCTTTTCGTAAGCCGCTTTTGCCGCCAGATAGTCTTTGCTGTCCTGCGAGGTTGTGTCGGTGCCGTCCTCGAATTTTGCGTTTGCAAGGTAATTTCCAAGATACTCGACTTTTCTGTTAAGTTCGTTTACCAAATCGGACTGCTCCTGAATAACCGCATAGCTCGAAGGCTGGTCTGAAGTGTTGTCCGACAGCATATTTTTCAAAGTCGTTTCAGCGTCGGCCAAATCGTTTCGGGCCTGTGAAAGCTGGGTTTCGAAATCCGCGATACAATCAGAGCTTTTGAGGAATCCGCCTAAATTGGCGCGTGTGACAAGGTTGTCAAGCTCGCTGCTCGTTTCTATATAAGTGCTTACATTGCGCATATACGACTGCAACGTCTTGCCGTTTTCAACTACGAAGTTGGTACCGTAGTCCTCTATGAGAACTTCATACTGTGCGAGCAAATCTTCAAGCTGTTGCTTTAATACGATAACGGTTGACACGAAGTCTGAAGCGTTTTCGGCAAGAGCTACATAACCGTAATCCATTTTAAGCTGTGAAAGGTAATAACCGGGCGTATAAGCCAACGCCTGTAAAAAGGTGCGGGCAACGTCAACGCTTTTAAAATAGCTTGCCTTTACCCTTATTGTATAAGTGGACTCGTATGCCGAACCCGTGCTGGTCTTTGTTTCTTCAATCGAGCGCGAAATGGAGATATCGCCGTTTTTAGCCATAGAGTCGATATCTACGACCGAAAAATCTTCGCTTGCGGCTTTTACGCTTTGCAGGGTGGAAAGCGAAACCATATCCGAATAGCGGAACGCCGTGCCGTCGGGGTACTGGTAATTTACCGAGTACTCATCGCTTCCCGGCAAGGTCAGCACAAACGAAACTTTGTAGCTTTTTGAAAGCGCGTTAGAGCCGAAATAGATGCCAAGCGTTCCGGCAAGTGTGACGGCGACTAAAATAATCAGCGCGAGCCATTTTTGTGAAAATATAGTATGGAAAATATCTTTTAACGATATTCCGTTTTCTTCCCTTTCTTTCTCTTCCATTGTTCCTTCCATAAAAAATAATTTATCC
>JAIDFD010000055.1 GCA_029054485.1 Clostridia bacterium
CATTCAAAGCCTTTGCGTCGAACTGGGGGTGAAGAAGCATATCCAGAGATTTTGCGTCAATCTGCATAAGTGCTTCTTTTTCGGTAATCATTTTTTCGTCGATGAGGTCGCAAGCGATTTTGATAGCCGCCGCTGCGGTACGCTTGCCGTTACGGGTCTGCAACATATAAAGCTTGCCCTGCTCGATAGTGAATTCCATATCCTGCATATCGCGGTAGTGCTTTTCAAGCGTGTTGCATACCTTTAAGAACTGGTTGTATACGTCGGGAAGAACCTCAGCCATTTTATCTATGGGCATAGGGGTGCGCACGCCTGCTACAACGTCCTCGCCCTGAGCGTTCATAAGGAACTCGCCCATAAGACCCTTTTCGCCGGTTGCAGGGTTACGCGTGAACGCAACGCCGGTGCCGCAGTCATCGCCCATATTGCCGAACGCCATCATCTGGACGTTTACGGCAGTACCCCACGAATAGGGAATGTCGTGGTCCATACGGTAAATGTTTGCGCGGGGGTTGTCCCACGAACGGAATACGGCTTTGACCGCCTCGAAAAGCTGTTCCTTGGGATTATCGGGGAAGTCTTTGCCGAGCTGTTTTTTGTACTCTGCCTTGAAGGAATAAGCGAGGTCTTTCAGATCTTCGGCGGTGAGGTCAACGTCGAACTCTACGCCCTTTTCTTCCTTCTTTTTGTCGATAAGTTTTTCAAAATATTTTTTGCCGACTTCCATAACGACGTCGGAGAACATCTGAATGAAACGTCTGTAACAGTCCCAAGCCCAGCGGGGGTTGCCCGACTTTGTTGCAATGGTGTTAACAACGTCCTCGTTCAAGCCGAGGTTTAAAATGGTGTCCATCATACCGGGCATAGAAGCTCTTGCGCCCGAGCGGACCGAAACGAGAAGAGGATTTTCCTTATCGCCGAATTTCTTTCCGCAGATTTTTTCCATTTTGTCGATATACGTCATAATTTCTTTCTGTATACCGTCGTTGATTTTGCGGCCGTCCTCGTAGTACTGTGTGCACGCCTCGGTAGAGATAGTAAATCCCTGAGGTACGGGCAGACCTATTTTTGTCATTTCCGCAAGGTTAGCGCCCTTGCCTCCGAGAAGCTCGCGCATGCTTGCATCGCCTTCGGTGAAGAGATAGCAATATTTTTTTGCCATTTAAAAAATCCTCCAATGAATTTTATATAATTGTTAATCTGTTACAGATTTATCTATTCAATTTTAATATAAATAAGCCATTTAAGCAAGTGTTTAAAGTTGATTTGTTAAAATTAATTAGTTTTAGTAAATTTCGGTCAAACCCAAAAAATAATCCGCGGAAACAGAAAAAGCCTTAGCCATTGCGCGAAGGGTGTCGTATCCTGGCTTTGCCTTACCTTTGAGCCACTCGCTGACCTGCCCCTGTTTTACCCCTATTCTTCGTGCAAAGTCCGACTGGGATAAATTATTTTCGTCCAAAAACTCTTTTAGTATCTGTCTGAATTCGTTTACCATATATATTTATTATAGAAAATTCTATAAAAAAATATTGACTTACAGAATTTTCTATATTATAATAAGTTATAGAAAATTCTATACTTTTGGAGACAATAACTTATGCAAATGACAAAAGAACAAGCCGATGATATTATTTCAAGGCTACAAAACTATGCAAACAGCGCGGCTTTTTACGCGTTTGAAAAAGATAACCCCGTAGTTGCCGCGCAAGTCAAGGTTTTAAAAGCGGCAGATTTGAGGTTTGGCGATTGCCCGGTTTTCGGCATCGCGCAGATTGAGGGCGACCTTACTGCCGATGGTGTGAGTTATACCGATGCACGCGGCAGAAAAACTGATATAATTTCTTCACGGCTTGACAACGGATATATTCAGAGATATAAGATAGCGGGTCCCTTTTCTTCGGACGCTATGCTTATTGCACCGTCCGAAAATACCGCCGACGATGCGACCTGCCGTATTGTGGCAAAGAGATTGGACTTTAACGGATTTCATCACGAGCGTGAAATAGCCGGAATGGTTCAGGGCTGCGCGAACAGCGTGGCTAAACAGGAGCTTGCAAGGCTTGACTATAAGCTTCAAAACTGCCGCGTAAACACGTATCGGCTCAATTACACTTACGGTCCTATGCCGGTATATATTTATCCGATATTTGCCGACTTAAAGGACAAGAAGGGCAAAATTCACCCAACGGTCATAGGCACTTATTCGGAAACGAATATCGATAACGGCGAACCGCTTGACGTTCCCGAAATTGTAGTTGACGTGCAGTCCATGATTGCAAACCAGAAATTAGGCGGCAAAACGAGCAAGTCCGCAAAAAAGAAAAGAGCTTTGGCTTGGACGTTCGGCACGCTGGGCGTGTTGGCGGGCTTGGGAATTATTATTGCACTGCTTGGAAGCTGTTTCGTTTCCTGTTTCGGCTAAAAATTTACACGGCGGTCGCTTGACCGCCGTGTTTTTAAATAAGTCTTATGTATTCCGATAGGCTTTTAAAGGCGAAGTTGAGCTTGTACGAAAAATATTCGCGGATAAGCCTCAGCGCGCGCTTTTCGCCGTCCGCGGTTATAAAATCCTCTTCAAAGGATTTTCCGTCCAGCTTGCGTATGACATTGTAGGTTATTCTGCTTGCCCCCACTCCCGCGCACTCGCCGCAGGTAAACGCGCCGAGGTCCAAATTGAAGCGGAGCTTATCCTCGTGCAAGAGGTTTTTTCCGCAGCTTGCGCAGTTTTCAGCGCTTATGCCGTAGCCCGATTTTTTAAGCAAATCAAGCAAAAAAGCGATAAGAGCCTGTTTTTCATCGCCCGAACACATTTCAGACAACGCTTTTACCAGCGCATAAAAAATTTCGCGGCAGTCATCGCCCTCGTAGGCGAGAGCATTCGCCGCTTCAACCGCGGACGAAGCGGCGTAAAACTTGTTTACGTCCATGCGCAAGTCATAAAAGCTTTCGCACTCGCTTGCGTTTATAACGGTGTACTTATCTCCCCGCTTTGCAAGCACCAGTTCCGCAAAGCAAAAAGGCTGGGCAACAAATTTAAGCTTTGCACCCGCCTTTTTGACGCCCTTAATTCCCGCGGTGATTTTACCCTGCTCAACGGTGAGCAGGGTTAAAATTTTGTCGTTTTCGTTATAGTCGACCGCTTTTAAGGTCAGGGCGTTTACTACCAGTTCCATTAAGTTTTTCAGTCCTTACCGTGAAGACGTTGGTAGAGCATATAATAGCTGACGTTGCCCGTCTTTTCAAACATTTTCCAGGCAAGCTCAGCCGCGTCTCTGTCTTTTTCTTTCATACCCGCACTCCTTTTATAGCAGTGTGTGTAAATGAAGTACAAATTATTAATTTTCGCCGTAGCCGAAATCTTTTAAAAGATTGGGACGGTTGCGCCAGTCCTCTTTAACTTTGACGTAAGTGGTCAAAAATACCTTTGCGCCCAAAAGCTTTTCCATATCCCTACGGGCGAACGAGCTTACTTCCTTTATCGCCTTGCCCTGTTTGCCTATCAAAATAGATTTGTGATTCTGTTTTTCGCAGACAATATCGAGGTTAATTTCGTATACGCCGTTTTCATTCTTTTCAAAGATATTGATAACTATGGCTATGCCGTGGGGTACTTCCTGCCCGAATTTTAAAAGGATTTTTTCGCGCATAATTTCGGATATCATAAACCGCTCGCTCTTGTCGGTCACCATATCCTCGGGAATAACCTTTTCGCCGACCGGCATTTTGTCGGCAAGGTATGCTTCGAGCTTGGAAACGTTTGTGTACTTTCTTGCGGACACCGGCAAAATATCGCAGGTAATTCCGCTTTCGTACAGCTTTTTCACGTCGCCCAAAATATTTTCCTTGGGCATAATGTCAATCTTGGTGTACGCAACTGCCATAGGGATTTCGCCGCACTGAAAACGTTTCATAAGGGCGATGTCCTCGTCCGAAATTCCGCCGTGTCCGTCGTGGACGAAGAGGATAAAATCAACGTCCTTTGCGGCGGTTTCGGCCGTCTTTGACATCATATCCGAAAGTCTGTTTTTAGCCTTGTAAATTCCGGGGGTATCAACGAAAACTATCTGATAATCGGGCTTAGTCAAAACGCCCATAATAGCGTCCCGCGTGGTCTGGGGCTTGGGAGATACTATTGAAACTTTTTCGCCGACCAAAACGTTGATAAGGGTGCTTTTGCCTGCGTTCGCCTTGCCGATAACTCCGATAAATCCGCTCTTCATTCTCCGTCCCTCGTAACATTTATCTTTGCAAGTACGCGCTCTTCCATATCGCGCATTGCCGCTTTGTCGCCGTCGGTCATATGGTCAAAACCCAACAGATGACAGACTCCGTGGGTTGCAAGATAAAAAAGCTCGCGCTTATAGCTGTGACCGTACTCCTCCGCCTGCTCTTTGGCGCGCTTTACGCAGATTGCGATACTGCCTATAAACAGGTTGTCCTCTTCATCTACGTCTGCGGGAAAATCCTCTTTTTTGAGTTCTTTGCCTAAAATATTATCCAGCGCGGGAAAGCTTAAAACGTCCGTTACGGCGTCGATGCCGCGCGTTCTCGCGTTCAGCTCGCGTATGCCATCTTCATCGGTAAAAATTATTTCAAGCGAAAGGGTGCAGTCGCTTTTTACCTCGCCGCAAAAGGCTTTTTCAAGCGGGGAAAAATCATTTTCTTCGCAGTAAATTTTTATATCGTTCATATTACTTTTTCTTTGAAACAGTGAGCTTGGGATAGCTTATGCGCGAATGGTATACGCCCGTAAGCTGGTTCACGATAGTGCTTTTTACAACCGAAAGCTCGCGCATTGTAATGTTGCAGTCTACAAACTGGTCCAAGTCCAATCTTTCTTCTATCAGGCTTCTGACAAGCGCTTCAACCTTTTCGGGCGAGCGGTCCGAAAGTGAACGCGAAGCCGCCTCGGCAGCATCGGCGATCATAATGATAGCCGCAATTTTAGTAGTGGGAACGGGTCCCGCATAGGAATAGTTTTCCACGTTCAATTCGCCGTCGCTCAATTTGAGTGCTTTTACATAGAAGTATTTTATGGGCAGAGTGCCGTGGTGTTGCATACAGATGTCCGCAAAAAAATCGGGCAGGTGGTGTTGCTTTATGAGTTTAGCTCCGTCCTTTGCGTGCGAACGGATTATATCTACCGAAAGCTCGGGGGCGAGCTCTGCGTGGAAATTGAAATCAGCCTGATTTTCAGTGAACATTTCGGGGCTTTTAAGTTTGCCCACGTCGTGATAATAAGCCGCCGCGCGCGCAAGCTCGGGGTCCTCGCCGATTTCCCTTGCGCAGGCTTCTACAAGCTGCGCCACAACCACGCTGTGGTTGTAAGTGCCGGGGGCTTGCGATTTTAACATTTTTATAATTTTAGAGTCATCGGAAGTAAGTTCGCGCAATCTGAAAACGGTAAGTTCCGCAAATACCCACTCAAAAAGGGGCAGTAAAAGCATAAACAGCATTACCGAAAAAATGCAGTCCAGCGCGCCGTACAAAATCTGGTCCAACGCCTGACGTACAGTAGTTATGCCGGACGGAATGTGCAAAATCATATTTATCGCTTCTATGGGAAGGAGCAGAATCAAACCGATAAGCACACTGCCTATTCTCGTTTTTACGCGGCGGAACAGGAAAATTGCGAGTATGCCGCCGCAGTATGTGGACAAAAATCCAGCATACGCGTCGTACATTTCAATGCCGGTCAAATCCTCTACAAACCTGTCGAGAATCAGCACTATCAGAGAGAAAACGGTATTTAAAAATAAACCGTCGCGCCGTCTGAAAAGCATTGCCGCCATAAGCGCGAAGAAAAACAGCGGGCGGGCGGCAGCCGCCTTGAAGCTTTTGCCCAAAATAAACGAAATTAAAAGCGAGATATATAAAAGCAAAAAGATTTCGATTATCTTGGAAATCCGCATTAAAACGTGCTTGTTCTCGAAAACGAAAAACAGATACGCTAAAGTAATGAGTACGGTGACGACCACGGCAACGAGCGCAACATACAGCCCGTGCTCGCGTAAAAACGTGGCCGTATCGGGACCTCCGTAAAAGCCGTAGTTTAAGGCCACCATTATTATCAGCATTAAAATGATACCCGAGGCGCCGATAATAAATGCCGCAAGGCTTTTTACTATATCTTTATTGTTTAGTTTTGTTACCGTCAACTTGAGTCCTCCTCTTGTCGTCCTCTTCGTAAGCCCTGACTATTTTCATAACCAGAGGATTGCGGACAACGTCTTTGTCGGAAAGGTAAATTATGTCCACGCCTTCTACGTCCTTCAAGACGCGGGCGGCGTGTTCGAGACCGCTCGATTTTCCGTCCGGCAGGTCAATCTGGGTAACGTCGCCCGTTATCACCATTTTACTGCCGTCGCCGAAGCGGGTCAAAAACATTTTCATTTGTTCGCGCGTAGTATTCTGCGCCTCGTCCAAAATTATGAACGCGTTTGAAAGGGTGCGTCCGCGCATATACGCAAGGGGCGCGATTTCGATAGAGCCGCGCTCCATAAGCTTTGTATAGTTTTCCAGCCCGAGCATTTCCTGCAAGGCATCGTATAACGGACGGAGATAGGGGTCCACTTTTGTCTGCAAATCGCCCGGCAAAAAACCAAGCTTTTCGCCCGCTTCGACCGCAGGTCGGGTGAGAATGATTTTTTCCACCTGCTTCTGCTTCATTGCCTGCACCGCAAGACAGACCGCAAGGTATGTTTTGCCCGTGCCGGCGGGACCGATACCGAAGGTTGCGCCGCTGCGCCTGATTGCGTCCACATAGCGCTTTTGCCCTACCGTCTTGCACTTTATCTGTTTACCGAGGCTTGTCACCGCAACGGTATCGGAAGAAAGCTTTGTAATATCGCCCGCTTTGCCGTCGTGCGCAAGCTCTATGCAGTACATAACGCGGTTTTTATCCACCGCCTCGCCGTTTTCGGTCAAGGTCAAAAGACTTTCCAGAACGGACGCAGCTTTCGCCGCGTTTTTCTCTTCACCTTCAACGATAAAGTCAAGCCCGTCCACGCGGATTATTACGCCAAGCCCGCGCATTATATCGTTAAGATTTTCATCGAAAGTTCCCACTACCTTTTGTAGCTTGTCCACGCTGACTGCGGAAACCTTTTTAACTGTTTTTCCGTGCATATAATTCAAGTGCCTTCTTATGAAATATTTATACTTAACTTATGCAAATAGGTAAATTCTATTACGTACATTACTCCGCCCTCAACCGCCTTTACGGTGTGAGTGCGGGATAGTATCTCTTCGGAATAGAGTAACGCCTGCGCGTAGGCGGATTGCAGATTTTCGTCCGACTCTTCCGCGGCGGAATACTCGTAGCTTGCCGAGCACTCCAACTCGCAGTAGCCCGCCGCAAGGCAGTCCACCCGCCTTTCATCCTCGCCCTCGCTAATAACGGTATATGCGGAAATGAGCGTATCGCCCGCGTTCACTCTGTCGCCTTCCGCAACGCGGGCGGTTCCGCAGATTGCAACAATATTTTTAACCACTCCCGCCCTGTCCGAAACAAGGGACGAAAGCTCGGCTTTGCCGGTATGCTCCTCGTCCACCTGAACGTCCACTAAGAGAATACTTCCCCGCCTTTGGATATTGCAGAAAGTCACGTTGGGAAGTGCGAGTATTTTGCCCGTTGCCGCAGGCGCGTCAAAACCCGTACACATACTGAATTCTTTTGCGCCCGCTTCATATACAATACGCTTTACTTCGGGCGAAAGATAGCTTCCGCTTCCGCTCACGCTGATTTTGAAAACAAACGAGTTTGATACAGCCGCGGCAGCCACGAAAATAAACGCGCCGACTAAAAGCCCTATGCGGTTTACAAGACTTTTTAAAAAGCCCGCCTTCCTGCCGAGGTTTTCTACCGTAATATTATAACACGGCTTGGAAAAAATTGCAAAAACTTTTTTAAGGTCTTTGTCTTTTACGCAAAAGAGGAAATTTGCGCCCGATTTTTTGCAGTTGTACACCCCGACTTCCGCTTTTTTGAGTTTTTTTAAAGCGGCTTCGGCAGTGGAAACGATTGAGATTTGCGTATACTTAGTCAATGGTTACCCCCGAAATTGCGCCGCGGATTAATAAATCTTCTTCAAAGTACTTGCCAAGGGTCAGATTTTCACCCGTGACGGTGATTTTGTTTTTTTTGAGAGCTATAACGATTTTTTCGGGCGCGTACTCGACTACGCCCTTTACGCTCCTGAAATATCCGCCGAACCCCGGCACTACCGAAAAGGACTTCAACGTGTCCGCGCCCAGCTCTTCCAAAATCTGTTCCAAAAGTTTCATATAATATTGTATGTGCTTAAAATTTGCGGTATGCAAAAGCCGCGACGCTTTGCGTCGCGGCTTTTAAAGTTACTGCATTTATTAGAAGTTTATTGTAATAGTCACGTTTCCGTTGGCGGTTGCCGAATCAACAAGTCCGTTTGTATTGAGACTATAAGAAGAACCCGCTTTATAACCGAATAAACTTGAACCGGTTTGTTTCTTTACTCTGAGGGTAAACATTTCACTTCCGTTTGCACCCGTATAATAAATTTCTATCTGGGTTTCTCCGTCGAGCTCACGCTTAATGCTGTAAGACTCGTTTTCAAGCATAGCCAGGCTACCCGTCCACGATTTCCCCGCGCCTTGGGTTGCCGTGCCTGCTTCGCAATTATCCGAGGATACGTTTTCAAAAATGTAAGACGTAGAGTTACCCGAAACGTTGTAGGTCAGGGTGTAGTAAACTCTGGGATACAGCACGGTGGTGTTTTTATCGATTTTGGAAACCTTGCTTACAAACGTGCCGTCCGTATACCAAGCGTAGAAGCTGTTTGCCCTTGCGCCGTCGACTCCGACGTTGACCGCATTGGGGTCTGTTCCCGCCGTTATAACGTCCGCGCCGGTAATCATACCCTCTCTCGTATCCGCCCAGATTGCGTAGTAATTTATATACTGAACGGTAGCCGAAGTAAACTCGAGTACGCTGCCCTTTTCATACGCCCAGCCGAGGAAGATATATCCCTGTGCCGTAATAGGTGCAAGCTGAGATACGTTCTGCTCTATGCCGTCCACCCTGAGGTCGTAACCTGCCGCATAATTCACGTTGTCATAGGTGTAATCAACAGCACTGTGAATAATTACATAGGTAATAGCAACCTCGCTGACTTCGCCCGTAAGGGTTACAGTCGTGGTGGGCATAACGAATGTGTATCCTTCCGCGCCGCCGGTCATACCGTCGATTCCGGTAAGGTATACAAACTCATAGCCATCGGGAGGAGTAATCTTCACGGTTGAACCCGCCTTGACGTAAACCGCGTGGTCATCGCCGAAAGTCGTATAGTTTTCACCGCTGATTACCGCGCCGTCCACGTCTACCGTTACAAGGTAGTAGTAAGGCGTTGAGGTGTTTACGGTAACGTTTACGCTGTAGTATTTGCTGTCTGCGGCAAAGCCGTAATCAACGGACACTTCGTAAGCGTTGACGTAGCCTTTGGGCGCAGTCGATTTATTGAGTTCGTCAAGGGCGGCAAGTCTAATCTGCTCTGCCGTCATACCCTCGGTCTTGATTCCGCTTGTCAGGCAGTTCAGAGCTTTTACGCCGTTACCCGAGATATTGTAGTCAACGTAAGCCCAGTTTGCGGTGTGCAGTCCGCCCGTTCCGCTTCTCTGGATAAATACGCCGCTTCTGTACTCAGTCCAGTCGCCGCCCGCGCAAGTAATAGCCGTGTAGTAAACGTGCAGACTTGTGGTCTTTCCGTCCGAGACGTCCGAGCAACCGAAGAATACGTTTCTGGTATCGCCCGACGTTCCGTTTCCTCCGAAGTTCACGCTGGGTGCAAGGAATACAACGCTTTGAATTGCGTAGTTATCCATAAACGCCTGCGCGCCTACTTCTGTAATGCTTTCGGGAACGATTACGTTTTTGACGAGCGAACTCTTCAATGCGTTCGCCGCAATCGAAGTTACGGGCAAGCCGTTTACCGAACTTTCGAGGATAAGGGTCGAACCCGCTTCAGTGTAGGTCTTTATGCCGTACTCATCGAAGCCCGTTACAGCGTATGCGTTGTCGGTGTAGGTGTAAATTACGCCGTTCACGGTAATCGACGTGAGAATGTACTTTCCGTAGACGGTCAGAACGCCGTCGACCTTTTGTATGTTGCTATCGCCCGCATTCTCTACCAATACGGTATAGTCGGCATCGGCATACCAGCCGCGGAAATCGTAGCCGCCGATTATATACTCGATAAGCTCGGCGTCCTCTACAAATCCGCCAGTCACCGTTCCGACTCCGTCCACTCCGGTTACGAAGTTGACTTTTACGGACTCTTCAACCTGGGCGTAAATTGTTGTATCGCCCCAAAGCTGAATGAAAATTCTGCCGTCCGACTCATCGGTAATTCTGTTATTACCCTCTTTATCGGTGGTGTAGATTATCTTGTAGGTATGCTCTTCGTTTACCCAGGTGGGTGCGAAAGGCGTTCTTAAATATACTATCGAGCTGTACGAAATATCGTCCGCTTCAAAGTATATGCCGTTCTCGTTGAGAGGCAGTCCCAACGCTTCGTAAGCCGTAATGAGGTCGTTGCCGTATTCCACGGTAAGAGTTACCGTTGTATACTTGTTCACGCTCTCGTAAGGGTTGGAAGAGCCCGTTGTGTAGCAACCGAACACAGGGTCGATATGCTCGTCTGACGAAGTGAACTCCTTATCGAAGTCAATATCGTAATTAGACGTTACATAAGCGAAGTAGTTGGGCGCGGCGAGCTCGCCGGTTATGTCGCCCGACTCGTAGAGTTCGGTTACTCCCTCTTTGTATTCGTTCAGATCAAGGGTAAAGGTTATGGTTGCGGGCGAAGCCGAAAGCGAACCCTTTGCCTTGATTCCGCAGATACCCTGTTCATCGTTTCTTAAAAGAGCCACATAGAGAGTATTCAGCGTTCCGCCGGTGAGCGATTTTGCATTGAGTTCCAATGCGTAGTAGTTATCTGCAAGACCGAGTGCGTTTGCCGCCGAAGTACCGTTGCCGAATTCGGTCACGGTTTCGCCGTTTACGTCAATCGCAAAGCCTGCAAGGATTTTTGAGAGATAGAACACGCTGTCGGACGCAGAAGCCTGGGCAAGCGAGTTGTACAGGGTATACGTCGGCGTGCCGTTTGAAACGAGCGAGGGAATATAGCCGGCTATGTTGTTCCAGATTGTATCGCTCATACCGAGCAACCAGCGGATAGGCGAATCGATATCGCCCGAGTGCTTGGTGAACGCGTTTTGGAGCAGATAGTCCAAAGTCATTACTTTGTAAATTGCACCCGAAGTTCCCACTCCCTTGCCAAGCGTTATGTAGCCGCCGCAATAGGTGATAGAAATTTTGTTCGCCGCCGCAAGAGACATACCCATAGCCGTACAGCTCTTCAAATCCGCAAGAATTGTCAGATAGAATTCGCCGTTATTATCAAGCCCTGCGGTGAGCGAGGTTATGTTCATTTCAATGGTCTTGTTTATGCTTAAACCAACCGAAACTTTAACCGCAATTTCAACCTTACCCGAGAAGGTGTACAGCGAGTAAATTTCGCCGTCGTCGTTTGTCAGCGTCTTGTACATATCCGAAACGAGGGTGGTTATAAAGCCCGCGTTGGTGTATGCCGCCTGCCAGTTGTCGGCATATGCGCGCCTTGCCGCCTTTTCCGCAGTAAGGGTCGCCCACTCCCTGCCGCCAAGCGAGATATTTCCGCTTACCGTGTGAGTCGAGGGATTTACGCCGATTGTAGCCGTGCCGATTTCAAAGCCCAAATCCGCACCGAACAATCCGAGAAGGTTATCAACGTTCACAGTTGCCGTGTTTACACCGTCGACCTTGCTGAACGTGAAGGTATTTGCAAAGTCGAACGAGATGAGTTTTGTAATAAGGTCGGTCAGACCGCCGTCTTCAGCCTGCACTGCAACCGCGCTTTCGGTCGCATAAGCTTCTGCCGTTGTCGAGGGGTTGACGAGCTTTGAAAGGGTGCGTATCACGTTTTCGTTGGTGATAATTCTTACCAGCTCTTCCACCGCCGTATAAATATCGTCCTTGCTTGCGTAGAACTTGACTTCGTTCAAAACGGTCTTGCCCACTTTGTCAAGGCTTATATAAACTTTTTCATTGTTATAGCGGACGTTTACCTGCACTTCGGTTGAACCGATGACAAGACCGAGGTCGATTTCCGCGAGTTTGTCGCCCCTGATTTTGTCGCCGACAAGTCCTTCGGTGTAGTAAAGCACCGCGTCCGCAGAAATATTTTGGAGTGCGGGAACGTTGCTATTTGCGCCATCGAGGTGAATTGCAACTTCGTAAGTGTTGCTTCCGAGAGTCTGCGAAACCGAAAGCCCGTCTTCTACGACAGCAAACAGATAGTTGTAAACGATTTTTACGAATGCGTCCTCTGTCTGCGCAGTTGAGTACATATCGCACCCGTCCAGAGCGGAATTTACCCTTTCAAACGCGGAACCGTTGCCCGCTGAAACGCCGGCTTTTACCGCTAAAATCTGCGTGCCGTTGCCGTCTGTTATATCCGCATCGAGCGAAAGACCGCCGTTTGCTGAAAGGGTGATATTGCCGTAAAGCGCGTGACGGATAAGAAGTGAAGTTACAGTGCCATCATCGATATCTTTACCGGTTGATATTGAAAGGTCTTTGACAAAGCCGAGTACGATGCCCAAAATCTTTTGGACGTTGTCGCTTGCAATTACTTCCTCTACCGCCGCACCGGCGTTTCCGCCGTCAAGCGCAACTGCGGTGTTGTAAAGCTCTGCCGCCGTCTCAACCGATGCGTTGCCGCTCTTTTCGCCGTTTATAAGAAGATTTATGCTGTCGATAATTTTCTGCAAGCCGCTCTTGGTATCTTCGAGGTCTTTGTCGTAAATTTCCATTCCCAGACTGTTGACTGCAAATCTTATAAAAGGCTCGCCCTCTTCCGCCGCGGAATTAAAGTAAAGTTTAAGCGCGACCTCGTCTTTAGTCGAAGCCGAAGTTCCGTCCGCAACAGTCATTACAACGTCCACGGCAATTTTAAGCTTGGAATCCGCCCAGCTTACTTCGCCGCTTCCTTTAATCTGCATGGGAATATCGTCTATCACAACATACGCATCGATACTAAACGATATGGACTGCGCGTTGATTATTAATTTTGTTTCGTTTACCGCCGCCGAAACGAGTTCGACGAGCTCAACCGCGTCAAGGTATTCGGATTTTTCGGGAAGAGCAAGCTCGTTATCACTGCCTTCCACGGTCATAGTAAGTCCCAATGCTTCAAGCGAGAGGGCAAGGTTTGCTTTGCCGCCCTCTAGTCCGAGCGCGAGCGCGGCTGTGCCGAATTTTATGTTATTTACGTTAATGCCGAGCGCGCCTACTACCGCATCGATATCGGCGGATACGCGTATCTCGGAATTGCTTGCGTAGATATCGCCAAGCACTTCGCCGAAGTTGAGGTTGAGTATTCCGTTTATTATGGTTGCAACGGAATTTGCCGCGTCCTCGCTCTGAGCCGAAGCAAGGCTTGCGGGAGCGGCGTTGTCGTTTATTAAACCGAGCAAGCTCTTTACCGCGTCAACGGTATCGCTGATATTGCAGTAAACCTTTGCGCCGATTTCTTCGCCGTTGACTTTTACTAATTCGATATAAATTTCGCCTGCGTTTTTGAAGCTGATATTGTTACCGTAGTAAATTGAAAGTTCTGCCGAAAGTCCTGCGTAATCGACCGTAAGGTCTGCGCGGGTGGCTAAATCGTAACCTGCCTCAACGTAAGCGGTCGCTTTCACGTTAAGCCCCTGCAACATACTTATTACGTTTTGGTTTGCGCCGTTGAAGTCTATGCTTACTTTAAGCGTGTTGCTGTCAAGCATAGAGTAAACGCCCGTAGCGTAATCCGCAAGATTTGCGGGTGCGTCCGATTTATTGTGCGAAATTATTTCGCTGTTTTTGTCGGGAGTGATTTTTGCGTAGAGAGCTATCGAAGTTGAATCGTATGTAATGCTTTCGAGTTCAACGTAATCGAATATGTAAGCCTCGGCATCGCGCAGGAAGTACAGGTAGAGATTAACCCCTATTCCAGTACCCAGCAAATCGTCCGTTTCAACAGAAACGGTAACCGAGCTGTCATCATACTCGAAACTGAATATTCCGAGAAGAGACGCAATATCGAATTCTTCGTCCTCTTCCTCTGCCGTCAGGGAGTACGAAACGGTTGAAGCTCCGCCGCTTTGTGAAAATCTTGAAATATACTCGCTGAACTGACTGATAATGGTCGAAACCGCGTCTATGTTCAAAGTCATTGCAAAATCATCGCTGTAATATGCGTTTACCTCGCCGCCCGAAAAATCAAGATACAAGTCCTGCTTTCCGCTATCCTTCAAGCCGAGGGCAAGACGAGCGTCGATACTGCCCAAAACGTCGCTCAAATCGGAAAGTGACAGATAAATTTTGCCGTCGTATTCGGTCTGACCCACTTTAAGGTCAACGGCGAACTGCTCGCCGCCCGCGATAACTCCGCCGAACGCATTGCCTAGTACCGAAAGTAAATCGGGTACGACGTTTCCTTCGCCGTCGCCATCGGTGTTAATGTTGCCTATATATTGTTTGTAGTAGCTCTCGTAATAGTCGTAGTGCGCTTCATCGAATTCGTCCGCTCCGTATGAAAAAGTCGTGGTAACTTTGGAAGTCGAGTCCATAGGGATACCGCCGAGCGAGTTGGGCGCAATACTTGCTTTTTCCTCGCAATAGCTTGAAAGCACGGTCCAGTTGCTATCGAAAGTGAAAGTAATGTTTATGCTGTTAAATTCGGGATAGCCTTTGAGGTCGCCCCTCGTCTTCATTCCGTACTGGTAGTAGTAAGCCGCGCCTTTATTCAGCGAAAAGGACTGAGAATAGGTGCCGTCCTCGTTGACGACTACCTCTCCCCAGCTTTTGATTGTTTCTTCGTTTATGATATAAACCGAAAGCTCGGTTGAAAATTCACCGTAAGTCGATAAATATTTATCCCTGTCGTAATAAGTGGGCTGTGCAGTCCTCCACTTTGCCGAAGTTCCCGTTGTGGATTTGCCGGGAGTTTCGCAAGAGCGCATATAAACCTCGTTATTCACAAAGCAAGACTGCGTTCCCGCCTTTACCAAAGAAGAATAAGTTATATCCGAACATATCATTACGCCGTCTTTGTAATCCTTCCAGGTCTGTGTGGTCTGGGTATAGCCCATTGACTTGGAAGTACCGTAAGCGTATGCGTGGTAATACGCCTGTTTATCCAAAGCGTATGCCATATATCCTATATTTTCAAGACCGGTGTGCGCCGTGGGGGCAGAGCCGTCGTTAGGCAATGCAAGACGGTAGGTCGTTGCATTGTCGGGCGTGCCCGTGGGTCCCTTGGCTTTGCAGGCGGTAAGACCGCCTGCAAGGCAACCCGCACATACTATTCCAAGCAGCGTAGCCGCTATCTTTTTTCTGAGTTTCATAATAATTTTC
>JAIDFD010000056.1 GCA_029054485.1 Clostridia bacterium
CACCCAGATACTGGCAGTGTCGCATTTGCCGCAGGTCTGTGCGGCAAGCGACGCGCAACTGCTTATATATAAAGTGGAAGAGGGTGCAAAAACTGTTACAAAAGTCAATCGGCTTTCAAACGAGCAAAAAGTCACGGAAATTATCAGACTTACGGGAGGGAACGTCGCCTCAGAAGCGGCAAGGCGGCACGCCGAGGAGCTAATAAACCAATTTAAGAAGTAACTAAATCAGCGGTCAAAAACCGCTGATTTTTTTGTATATTACCTTTAATCCTGCACACAATACTACTGTTATGCTTTTAAGAAAAAATATTTTGAAAACCTTATTGGTATTTGTAGTAGCGTTGCTGTGCGTGTTTGCGTTTTCTCCAATAAGCGCGGCGGCGGAAAGCCAAACTTTGTATCTCGGAGGATTTCCGGCGGGCTTTACGCTCAATACCACTACGGTTGAGGTAATAGGAATTTGTGAAGTAATGACTTCTGACGGTATGAGATCACCCGCAAGAGAGAGCGGAATCAAAACCGGCGACGTCATTGATAAGATAAACGGCAGAGAAGTTAACTGCACTAAGGACGTCAACGATATTCTCGCTGAAGAATACAAAAAATTTGAAGTAACTATTTTGCGTGGCGGCGAAACCCTGACAGTGGAAGTTAATCCCGCATTAGATCTTACGACAAAGTCTAAAAGACTTGGCGTTCTCGTAAAGGACAGTATCAACGGAATAGGAACCGTGACTTATATTGATAAGGCAAATAATAAATTTGCCTCTCTCGGTCACCCCGTGGCTGATTTAAACGGTTCTATTATTGAAATCAACGGTGGAACTGTTTACGGCTGTTTTATATACGATGTAAAAAAAGGGGTTAAGGGAACACCCGGAGAACTTCGCGGTGCGTTTGAAGGCTCTACGGTTTTAGGCAAAGCGGCAGTCAACTGCGCGTGCGGTATCTACGGAGACCTGTCAGAAAAATTTGATGTGTCCAAACTAATTAAAGTTGAAAAGGGTAGTATCGACAGCGTAAAAATGGGAAAGGCTTGCATATATTCCACTCTCGAAGGAAGCGAAGTACAAAAGTACGATATTTCTATTGTTAAAGTTGATAAAAACAACAAGGACAACAGAAACTTCGTAATCAAAATCGATGATGAAAAGCTTATAAGCAAATCCGGCGGAATAGTACAGGGTATGAGCGGCAGCCCCATAGTCCAGAACGGTAAAATTATCGGAGCGGTGACTCATGTGTTTATAAACGACCCGACAAGGGGTTACGGTATTGCAATAGACAAAATGCTTAATTCATATTAAGACAAAATTCCTCATATAATTGTATATGAGGAATTTCTCTTTTAAAGGGTGTAAATGCGATATAAGGTTTTTAATTGCCGTAATTATTACCTTTTTATGTGCAATTATATGTGGCATAGTACTATAC
>JAIDFD010000057.1 GCA_029054485.1 Clostridia bacterium
CGCCATACGGCGTGCCGCCCTTGTATTTTATTTATAGCTGTCTTTCAGAGCCTTGAAAGCGGGCAACGAGCGCTCTATCATTTCAGGCGATACGCAGTAGCAAATTCTCACATAGCCTTTACGCCCGAAGTCATCGCCCGAGACAATCAATATCTCGTATTTTTTAGCGCGTTCGGCGAAAGCGTTTGCGTCCGGTTCGGGGGATTTCACAAACAGGTAAAACGCGCCGTCCGGCTTAACAACGGTAAAGCCGAAGCTTTGGAGCGCGGAGCAGAGCCTGTCGCGGTTCTTCTTATATATTGATATATCCGACGTCATACCGCACGTTCTTGCGACCAGCTGTTGGAAAAGGTTTGGCGCGCACACAAAGCCCAAAGCTCTGCCCGCACCGCATACGCCTGCAAAGACGTCCTGCCACTCTTCCATTGCGTTGTTCACGGCAACGTAACCTATTCTTTCACCCGGTAATGACAGACTCTTCGAATAGGAATAGCAGATTATGCTTTTATCGTAATAGTTCATAACGCAGGGAACTTTTATACTGTCATCGTAGACCAACTCTCTGTACGGCTCGTCTGAAATGAGATATACGGGGCTGCCCCTCTTCTTTGAAAAATCGAGCAAAATTTTTGAAAGCTTTTTTATTGACTGTTCGCTGTAAACAACACCGCTTGGGTTGTTGGGCGAGTTGATTAAAACCGCCTTGGTTTTATCGCCGAGGGCGCGTTCGAACTTTTCAAAATCTATCTGAAAATCGTCCTCGCGGGTGTCAACGCAGATAAGTTTGCCGCCCGCGTGTTCGCAGAAAACTTTGTACTCGGGGAAACAAGGTACAAAAGTAATCACCTCTTCCCCCTCGTTTAAAAGCGCGTTTAAAGTCGCGGTGAGCGAGGCAGAGGCGCCGCAGGTCATATAAAAGCAGTCGGCGGTAAGATGTGTGCCGTATTGCGAATTGGCATAATCAGCGAGAGATTTTCTCACGCTGTAATCGCCCGGTGCGGAAGTATAGCCGTGCAGAGCCACGGGGTCGCAGTCCTTTAAAAGTCCCGTTAAAATTTCGGTTACTTCGCCGGGAACGGGAACGCTGGGATTGCCGAGGGAAAAGTCAAAAACTTTATCCTCGCCTATCTCCGCCTTGCGTTTTTTTCCGTATTCGAACAGCTCGCGTATGGACGAGCGGACCTTGCCTAATTTTACGTTTTTTTCGTTTAACATTTTGCCGCCTGAAAATTTTACTTCAAATATATATTATGTACTGTTTTGCACTTATACCACAATCAAAGAATGAAATTCTATTTTTGAACCGTTTACCTTAATATCCACGGGCTTTGTAAAGCCGTTGCCGCAGGGCACGTAAACCCTTTCGGTATAGGGCTGTTCAGATTTGTCGCAGACCGAACGCGTATAATAAACTTCGCCATTGGCTTTTTCGTACTTTTTGCTGATTACTACATAGTCGTACTCGCCGCTTACGCTAATTTCGCCTGCAAGCTCATCGGAAGTCACGCTGTGGACGCGCTCGCCGTCTGCGTTGAAATACGAGAACTCCGTTTCAAGAATTTTATCGACCTGCACAAAATTAAGCGAGACGTCGAGGCAGTAATTAATTTCAGAC
>JAIDFD010000058.1 GCA_029054485.1 Clostridia bacterium
TGATTATACCCTAAAAAATATATTCTGTCAATTTTTAAACCGTGAAAAAAAACAATGCGCCGCCGCGGAAATTCCGCGGCGGCGCTATATGATATTTTTCGATAAATTAACCGAAGTAGCCCACGAACTTCACCCTTTCGTTCAGTTTATCATCGGGGTACAAAAACTTAAACGCCTCAAGAAAATAATCGTCCGTCATACTTGCCATAAAGTCGCACACAACGTCGTTTAAAATTAAATCCGATTTTTGTCCGCCGTAAAGCTCTTTATAGTTTTTGCTTACGATACCGTCATTGAGATAGTTGAGATAAATAAGCGAGTTTTTGTCCGCCTTGTCCAGCTCGTCCAAAAATCTGTAATACAGTCTTTCGAACATAGGCTTTACGCCGTCCTCATACTGCGCGGTAGCCTGCTCGCTTTTATAAATTTTTTCGTAGTTCTCGTCCTTGGTCTTTTTAAGCGCATCGTACACGTCCGCACTTAAAGACAAGTAGGGCTTGTCCATACTGTTTGCAACAACGTCCTCTACCACGTTTTTGATAATTTCCCTGTTACTGCTGCCTATACCGAAGTCGGTAAGCTCCAGTTTGATTTTAAGTCGGTACAAAGCGTCCTGTCTGTCCTTGCCGAGATACGCGACCATATCGCTGAGCCTTACCACGCACCCCTCCATAGTGGACGGGTGCAGTCTGCCTATCGCGGCTTGGTCAACGTAGCACTCTTCCAGAATTTTTTCAAACTCTTCAAAGCTCTTCTGCGGAGCGGGGCGGTATTCGCCGTTCACCTTTTCGCCGCAGTGGCAAAGTATTCCGTCCAGAGTCTGCACCGTGAGTTTACTGTTCGAAATTTTCTGTAATACCCTCACGCCGTGAACGTTGTGATTGAAGTATCTTCCCGTATTTTTATTGTACAGCTCGCTCAAATACCACTCGCCACGGTGTCCGAAGGGCGTATGCCCTATGTCGTGACCGATTGAGATAGCCTCGATTAAATCGAGGTTCAGTCTTAACGCCCTGCCGATAGTCCGCGCTATGCGCGATACGAGCTGAATGTGCGAGGAACGGCGGGTTATATCATCGTTTTTATAGAACGAAAAAACCTGCGTTTTATCACTGCCGCGATTGTAAAAGGGGCAGTGAATAATTTTGTCCACGTCCACTAAAAAGGGCGGGCGGGTTACGTCTTCGTAGCACTCTTTTCTAACCGCCTGCGCGCTTTTGCAAGCGTACGGCGAGTATAAACTTTCCGTCCTTTCGGTGATTTTATTCAGTTCCTCAATCTGCTCGCGGGTAAAATGCTTCATTTTAAATAATTATTTAGTGCCGAAAAGTCTGTCGCCGGCATCGCCCAATCCGGGGAGAATATATCCGTTTTCGTTAAGCTCTCTGTCGAGGGTGGAAACGTAAACGGGAACGTCGGGGTGGTTTTCCGCAACCGTTTCGATTCCCTTAGGCGCGGCGATAATAGCCATAAACTTTATATTTTTGCAACCCCTCTTTTTCAGCGCGTCAAGCGCGTCCGAAGCCGAGCCGCCCGTGGCGAGCATGGGGTCGATTAAAAATACGGTCTTATGTTCGATTCCTTCGGGAAGCTTGCAGTAGTATTCCTGCGGCTGCAAGGTTTCCTCATCGCGGTACATTCCTATGTGTCCGACCTTTGCCGTGGGGAATACTCTATGAACGCCGTTGACCATTCCGAGTCCCGCGCGGAGAATAGGTACGATAGCTATAGAGTCATCGGGGACTCTGTACTGCGTTGTCGTTTCGAGCGGGGTTTCAACCTGCACGGGTTCGAGTTTGACGTCGCGCATACTCTCGTAAGTCATAATGGTAGTTATCTCTTCAATAAGTTCGCGAAACTCTTTCATTCCAGTGTTCTTGTCGCGCAGAATTGAAATTTTGTGCTTAATCAAGGGGTGGTCGAATATAAATACGTTTTTATAATTCTTCATTTTTATTCTCCTCTTTGGTGTTTTCCTGTACTTCTTCTATGGTAATCTGTTCGCCGTCGTTCTTCTTTTTGCGCCTGATATTTACAAGCACGTTTACGAGAATACCGAGTATCAGCGAGCATGCAACCGCGGTAATAGTTACTTCGCCGAAGGTAAGCACCAGTCCGCCTACGCCCGCGATGAGAATAACCGATACAACGAACAGGTTTTTGTTGTCGTTCAAGTCAACGCCCTGAATCATTTTAAGACCGGACACAGCGATAAAGCCGTACAGAGCCACGCACACACCGCCCATTACGCAGGAGGGAATGGTTGCGAGGAAGGTAATAAACGGAGCTATGAACGAAAACACAATCGCAAGTCCCGCAGTAACGATAATCGTTATAACCGAAGCGTTGCCCGAAATCGCCACGCAGCCAACCGACTCGCCGTAGGTCGTGTTGGGGCAGCCGCCGAACACCGCGCCCGCCATCGAGCCGATACCGTCGCCCAAAAGCGTGCGGGTAAGACCGGGGTCTTTCAAAAGGTCCGCTTCTATTATCGAAGATATATTTTTATGGTCTGCGATATGCTCCGCAAACACAACGAACGCAACGGGAACATAAGCAACTGCAATCGTTCCTATGTAAGTGCCGATTTTAGACGTATCGCCCAAATCGCCGATTGCCGAGATAAATGCGAAGTCGGGATACCACTGCATTTGTTTGAAAAGTTCGAAGTTAATTACTTTGAGCGCGTCGCACTTAGCCGCATAGCCGATACCGGTGAAAGCCGCCGCAAGGACGTAGCCCGCTATGATACCTAAAATGAAAGGTATCATTTTCATAAGTTTTTTGCCGTAGACCGAGCAGACTATGGTAACGCCCAGAGTCACAAGTCCGCATACCAGCGCAACGAAGGGAGAGCATACCATTTTTGAAAACTCCTGCAATTCCATAACGGGAGCGCCGTTTTCAAAAACTCTGTTTCCAAGCTCGTCAAGTTTGAAACCCCAGTCTGTATAAATTTCAGTTACGTTGCCCGTCATCAAATCGCCTATCGCACTTCCCGCAAGCGAGAGTCCGATTATCGCAACCGTGGGGCCTATAACGACCGCGGGCATAATTTTGTCAATCCACTTTACGCCCGCAAATTTAACTATTACGGCGATAATCACATACACAAGTCCCGCCAAAACCGCGCCTATGATAAGTCCGAGGTAGCCGAGCGCAAGAGTGGTTGCTCCCGCGAACGCCGCCGCCATCGAGCCTAAAAAGGCGAAGGAACTGCCGAGGAATACGGGGCTTTTGAACTTTGTGAACAAAAGGTAAACCACCGTTCCTACGCCAGCGCCGAAAAGCGCCGCCGAGATAGACATTCCGTTTCCGACTATAATGGGCACTGCAATAGTTGCCGCGAGTATAGCGAGAAGCTGTTGAAGTGAGAACAGAATCAGCTGTCCTATCTTCGGTCTGTCTTTTACGCCGTAAATCATCTTCATTGTAAAATTTCCTCTTTTGTATTTTTCCGGCGGTCGCGCCGCCTTATCAACTATAACACAACTTGACGGAATTTGCAATAAAACGGCGGCAATTACTTTCCTTCACTTTTTTTAATTAAGCCGAATATTATAGTTTTATGGAAATTATAGAGTATAACAGACAAGCCGCGGGCGAATACGCCAAAAAGTGGGCGTTCGGGCGCAACCCCGCCTTTTACGATTTTTCCAATATCGGCGGCGACTGCACCAACTTCGCTTCACAGTGCATTTACGCGGGCGCGGGTGTAATGAACTTTACGCCGACTTTCGGCTGGTATTACCTGTCCGTAAACGACAGAACGCCGTCCTGGACAGGGGTGGAGTTTTTGTATAATTTTTTGGTCGGCAACGAGGGCGCGGGGCCGTTTGCTGAGGTAATTCCCGTTGATAAACTTGAAGTGGGCGACATTGTGCAACTGGGGCGGGCAACGAGCGACTTTTACCACTCGCCCGTGGTGGTGAGAAACGACAACGGAAAAATTTACGTTGCCGCCCACACCTACGACGCGTACAACAAGCCACTCTCCTCTTATTCGTTCGCTCAGGCGCGCGGCATACATATTCTCGGCGTCAGAAAACCTTAGGTTTTACGGTCTTAATTGCGTTACATCTTGTTTTACTTTCGCGCAAGTCAAACTGAACGTTCCGTTTAATCCAGTATCTTTGCTTCATCATAAACAGCAAAACACAAGTCAAACATAAAGCCGCCCGAACCATTCGGTTCGGGCGGCTTGTAAAATTCAAGTTTGATTAGTGTTTCGTCAATCAACCGGCAACGTAATTAAGATACGCCGCCAAGCCTAAGGCTTGTTATTTGGGCTGTTTGCCGATATACGCGAGGATACCGCCGTCGACGTACAGGATATGTCCGTTTACCGCATTGGACGCGTCGGACGCAAGGAACACAGCGGGACCCGCAAGCTCTTCCGCTTCAAGCCACCTGCCCGCAGGGGTCTTTGCAATAATAAACGAGTCGAAGGGATGACGGCTGCCATCGGGCTGTCTTTCTCTCAAAGGCGCGGTCTGGGGAGTTGCAATATATCCCGGTCCTATGCCGTTGCACTGGATATTGTACTCGCCGTACTCCGAACAGATATTTTTGGTAAGCATTTTAAGTCCGCCCTTAGCCGCGGCATAAGCCGAAACGGTTTCTCTGCCCAGCTCGGACATCATCGAACAGATATTGATAATCTTGCCGTGTCCCTTTTTAATCATCGAGGGAATAACCGCTTTTGAAACGATAAAGGGTCCGTTCAGGTCGATGTCGATAACCTGTCTGAACTGCGCCGCGGTCATTTCGGTCATGGGTATACGCTTGATTATGCCCGCGTTGTTTACTAGAATATCGATAACCCCAACTTCCTTTTCTATTTTTTGAACCATTGCGTTTACCGCGTCCTCATCGGTAACGTCGCAGATATAGCCGTGCGCCTTTATGCCCGCTTCCTTATAAGCGGCAATACCCTTGTCCACGAGTTCCTTATTGATATCGTTGAAAACGATAGTCGCGCCCGCTTTCGCGAAGCCGCTTGCGATTGCAAAGCCTATTCCGTAAGAAGCACCCGTTACGAGTGCGATTTTTCCGTCGAGTCTGAAATCTTTCATTTCCATAAAAATAAATCTCCAAAATTTTTATTGTACTCTTATTGTACCACATTTTTTTTATTTTGTACAGTACCGTTAGAAAATTTTTCCAAAAACCGTTTTTTATCTTAATAAAAGGCTTCCCGAGGGGAAGCCTTTGTAAAAATTTTAATTAATCGTAGATAGAAGCCTGAATAACTATATGCGCGTTTCTGTAAACCACAAAAAGAAAAATGTCTTTATCATTCACCTTGTAATCAACCGTAAACATGACCGTTGCACGGCTGTCATTAACCATATAAAAATGTTCGTGGTTATATTCCTTATCTTCGAACTCGGCACCCTCGCCACGGTCCTTTATATGTTCATCGTAAAGCAATTTAACAAAGTTATCAAACTCGGTTTTGGTCGTGTTCTCAACCGCAAACTGTAATCCTTCGCCGCCCACGTCGGATATTTTGCCCAGAATATCGCCGTCAGGCGCAGCTACGCCCTCCCAGCCTAAAATCGCAAGCTCATCATCGGTGAACCAGGTCTTATTGTCGTTTATTATGCCGTCCCAGTACTCTACGACAATACTGTTTACATTGGCTTTTTCAATATCGAGTAAAAGCTGTTCCGCATTGTAGTCGCCGCTGTCCGCTTTGTAATAGAAAACCGAACAAGTATACTGGTCGTCCGAAACAACGTAGGTTGCAATGAACGAGCTATAGTAGGTCTGCGCGCTCTTCAAGCCGTCAAGCTCCGAAGCTTCATCGAATATATTTTTGTTTGCGGGGATTTTCGTATAGCACTCCGAAGCGAGCGCATCGAAGTCCTCTTCGGTCGCGCCGTTCCACACAATCGAAATACCCGCATCGCCCGATGCTGACTTATTCTTTACACTGGCAACTTCGAGTTCGGGCAGATTGAGAGTTTCGGAAGTTATTCCGACGTTGGACCACTTTACGTCCGAAATATCCTTAGGCTCGTTGCAGGCAAACAAAAAGCAGGTTGCCGCCGTCAAAGCGCATGTTAAGCCTATAATTCCTTTTTTCATATTCTTTTCTCCTTTTCTTTTTTAAGCTAATTTTATTGGAATTTAAGTCGGGTGTCAAGCGAATTTTTCAATCCTGAACCGCAAATTCCGATATTATTATATAAGAAGATTTCTTCTTTGTCAATTTATTTGAGAAGTTTTCTTCTAAAATAAACCTATGTTTAAAATAGGTGAAAGGATAAAAGAACTTCGACTTGAAAAGGGTTTTACGCAGGCGCAACTCGGCAAACTTATCGGAGTCAGCCAAAAGGCGATTGACTATTGGGAGCGTTCGGTAAACGAGCCTAAGGCGAGCTATATTATCGCACTCGTAAAAACGTTTGACGTGACGTTTAACGAATTTTTTGAAAACGTAAACATTTGAGATTTATGCCGTGAAAAAGAGCAGGCCCGGCGGGCGGGGGGGGTGGGTGTGGGGCGGGGGGGGG
>JAIDFD010000059.1 GCA_029054485.1 Clostridia bacterium
GTACGAGCAACTCCCCGTATGGGCGGGCTTTTTTGAGAGCTTAGGCTTTGAAGTGGTGTTGTCTGACAAATCTTCGCGCGGGCTGTATTTCAAGGGTCAGCACACGGTAGCTTCGGATACAGTTTGTTATCCCGCGAAGCTTATGCACGGGCATATCGAAAGTCTTTTGGATAAGAACGTTGATTTCATTTTCCTGCCCTGCGAAAGTTACAACCTCGATGAACACTGTTCTACAAACCATTATAACTGCCCAGTGGTAGCGTATTATCCCGAGCTGTTAAAAGCCAATAACGAACGGCTTTCAGACGACAACTTTATAATGCCCTATCTCGATTTGAATATGACTAAAAACACGGTTGCAAAACTTTTCGGCATATTCAAAAAGTACGGCGTAAAAAAGGGCGATGTCAAAAAGGCGCTTGCAGAAGGTTTTGCAAGGCTTGAAAGCTATCACGCCGACGTTCAAGCAAAGGCTGACGAAATTCTTAAAAAGGCGGAAGAGCAAAACAAGCAGGTTATTGTGCTTGCCGGCAGACCTTACCATATAGACAACGAAATTAACCACTCAATCAACAAGCTTTTGACTTCGTTGAATTTAGCCGTGCTTTCTGAGGACAGCGTTTTTGAAAAGTCTGGCAAGGTGGAAGTGAATGTTTTAAACCAGTGGACTTACCACGCAAGGCTTTACCGTGCGGCGGATTTTGCGGCAAAGCACAAAAACGTAAATTTGGTGCAGTTGGTTTCGTTCGGGTGCGGACTGGACGCAATTACCGCTGACGAAGTGCGCTCAATAATGGAGAAGAACGGCAAGCTGTACACACAGATAAAAATTGATGAAATAAACAACCTCGGCGTTGTAAAAATACGCCTCCGCAGTATGCTTGCGGCGATAGAGGAGGCGGCGAAAAACAATGGATAAAATCAAAATTGCCGACTATAAAAACGGCTATCCCGTATGGGACAAGTCAATGAAAACCACCCACAAAATTTTAATCCCCGATATGTTGCCGTGGCACTTTCTTATAATCGAACAGCTTTTAAAAATGGAAGGCTACGATGTTGAAATTCTGAAAAACGAAACGCGTTCGGTGATCGACGAGGGTTTGAAGCACGTCCATAACGACACCTGTTATCCCTGCCTTTGCGTGGTCGGGCAGTATATAGACGCGCTCAAAAGCGGGAAATACGATTTAAATCATACGGCGGTTCTGATAACCCAGACGGGAGGCGGTTGCCGCGCTTCAAACTATATGCCGCTTATTAAAAAAGCGCTTTCGGCTGAGTTTCCGAAAGTACCCGTTCTGTCGTTCAATTTTTCGGGGCTGGAAAAAAAGTCGTCTATGCCGATAACCTTTTCCTTAATGATGAAGCTGGCTTACGCGATTTTTTACGGCGACAGCATTATGTGGTGCTATTACCAGACCAAGCCTTACGAAAGGCAGGAGGGCGCGGCGGACGTTGCGCGCGATAAGGCGGTTAAGCTTACGGTGGAAGCGTTCGCACACGGAAAATACAAAAATTATAAAAAAATAAACCGTGAAATCATTAAGTTTTTCGCAAAGACCGAGCGCACGCAAGAAGAGAAAATCAAGGTCGGAATAGTCGGTGAAATTTACGTCAAATATTCGAATTTAGGCAACAACCGCCTTGTGGATTTTTTGCTTGCGGAAAACTGCGAGCCTGTAGTGCCCGCGCTGATGGACTTTGTACTGTACTGCATAATCAACGTGGTCAATGACAGAAAACTTTACGGACACAGTCCTTTGGTCGCGTTTGCATATAAGCAGGTCTATAAAATACTGCGCAAAATCCAGCTTAATATTATAAAGCAATTTGAAGAAGAGGGGAGCTACGAGCCCGTCCACGACTTCGAGCATCTGCGGCGCTGTGCGGACAAGGTTTTAAATCAGGGCGTGAAAATGGGCGAGGGCTGGCTTATCCCTGCGGAAATGGCGGCGCTTGCGGAAACTGGAGTTAAAAACGTTGTCTGCGCCCAACCATTCGGATGCCTTCCGAACCATATTGCGGGAAAGGGCGCAATCCGCACGCTCAAAAGTCTGTATGAGAGTGAAAACATAGTGGCGGTGGATTACGACCCTTCGTCCACAAAAGTAAATCAGGAAAACCGCATAAAACTTATGCTTGCGGCGGCAAGGCAAAATCAGATGTTATAAAATATGCGGCGCGGAATTTTAATTCCGCGCCGCCTTTAAAATTTATTCTACAATGTTTTGCGGCTTGCCGTTTATGTATCCGCGCAGGTTTGCCGCCACTGTGCCGATAAGCCGCTGCCGCGTTTCCTTGGGCATCCACGCAATGTGGGGTGTTATCAGACAGTTCTTCGCGTTCAACAGGGGATTATCCTTTTTCATCGGTTCTTCCGATACCGTATCAAGACAAGCGCCCGCAATCTTGCCGCCGTTTAAAGCTTCGGTCAATGCTTTTTCATCGATAAGCCCGCCGCGCGCGGTGTTTATAATCACGCAGTTTTTCTTCATTTTTGACAGCGCGTCCGCGTTGATTATTTTCGCCGTTTTCTCGTTAAGCGGACAGTGGAGGGACAAAACGTCGCTCATTTTTAAAAGGGTTTCAAAATCTACGACTTTATAGGGGCAGTCCGAGGGTTTGGTGCGCGTGCTGATTACAACCTCCGCGCCGAACGCCGCCGCGATTTTTGCAACCGCTTTTCCGATATTTCCGTAGCCGAAAATACCGAACGTCTTGCCGTGAAGCTCGTGCATGGGCGAGAGGTAGTAGCTGAAGGTTTTGCTTTTTACCCAACCGCCGTTTGCAACTGAAGCGGTGTACTCGTTAATAGCGCCGTAAAAGGAAAGAAGCAATGCAAAGGTGTGCTGGCTTACCGAATTGGTTGAATAGTCGGGCGCGTTGCAGACGGTCACGCCGTGCTTTTTGCAGGCGGCTATATCAACCAGATTGTACCCTGTTGAAAACAGCCCTATGTACTTAATTTTCGGGCAGGCTTTAAGCAGGTTTTCGTCTATGGCTATTTTGTTTATTATAAGCGCGTTGCAGTCCGCCGCGATTGAATACAGTTCTTCGGTTTTTACTTCGCCGAAGTAAATAACTTCGCCTAAGGTTTCAAATTCAGAGAAGTTCACGTCGCCGTAATCCAGCGCGCTGATATTTATTGCAATTTTCATATTTTTCCCGTTTTTACAAATGCACCTCCGAAAAAGATTTTCGGAGGTGCATTTAAAATTTCTTTTAAAATTACTTACCGTTTACTTTTGAAATGGACAGCTTAGCGTGTTCGGCAACCGAATCCGCGGTAAAGCCGAAGTACTCGAAAAGCTGTTTTGCAGGCGCGGAAACGCCGAACGAATACATTGCAAGCACTTCGCCGCAGTCTCCTGCATATTTGTACCAGGCATAGTGTGAAGCCGCTTCTACGCAGACTCTTGCTTTAACGTTTTTGGGAAGAACGTAATCTTTATATTCTTCGGTCTGCTTTTCAAACTCTTCTATGCAGGGCATAGATACGACTCTCGCCTTGATATTATCCCTTGCAAGAATTTGTTTTGCGCTCATACAAAGCTCGGTTTCCGAACCGGTTCCGATTAAAATTACGTCCGGAGTTCCCTCGCAGTCTGCAAGGATATAACCGCCGGCAAGAGCCTTTATGCCCGTGCCTTCGTACTGGGGCAAATCCTGCCTTGAAAGAACGAGAACGGTGGGGGAATCCTGCGTGAACGCGGAAATATACGCCGCCGCGGTTTCCTTTCCGTCGCAGGGACGGAATACTTTAATCTGCGGAATTGAGCGCAGTGCTATAAGCTGTTCAACCGGCTGGTGGGTGGGTCCGTCCTCGCCGACGCCTATCGAGTCGTGGGTCATAACGTAGATGACGGGGATATTCATAAGCGCGCTCATTCTTATACCGCCCTTCATATAGTCGGAGAACGAGAAGAAAGTCGAGCAGACAATCCTAAGTCCGCCGTGAAGCTGAATACCGTTGCAGATTGCCGCCATAGCGTGTTCGCGGATACCGAAGTGAATATTTCTGCCCAGTCTGTTGTCGGGCGAAAAGTAGCCTTTGCCTTTAAGCTCGGTTTTGGTGGAGGGGGCAAGGTCTGCAGAACCCGACATAAGGTTGGGCATAACGTCCGCGATTCTATTCAATATTCTGCCGCCAGAAGCTCTGGTAGCTTCCGGTTTATTGAAGTGGAAAAGTTCCTGCATGTCGCTGAAATCGGGCTCGTTGCCGTTCATAAACATTTCGTATTTTTCCGCAAGGTCGGGATATTCGCGCTTGTATTTTTTGAATAACTTGTTCCAGTTTTCTTCCGCTTCGAGCTTCTGCTCGGCGATTTTCATACAGTGTTCTTTTACGTCCTCGGGAACAGCGAAAGGCTCTTCCGTCCAGTTGTAAAACTGTTTCATTTTAGCGAGGTTTTCTTCGCCCATAGGCGCGCCGTGAATATCGGCGGTGTCCTCTAACGGCGAACCGTATCCGATAACCGAGCGGCATATGATAATGGAGGGGCGGGTCAAATCGCTCTTTGCGCGTTCGAGTGCCGCTTTAAGCGCGTTGAGGTTGTTTGCATCGTTGACGCGGATAACCTGCCAGCCCTGAGCCGCAAAGCGTGCCGCGGGGTCCTCGCTGAAAGTCTGTGAAATATTGCCCTCTATAGTGATATTGTTTTTATCGTATAAAAGAATGAGTTTACCCAGCTTTTGCGTTCCCGCAAATGAGCAAGCCTCGTAACTCATACCCTCTTCAAGACAGCCGTCTCCGCAGAGAACGTAGGTGAAGTGGTCCACAACGGGGAAATCGGGTCTGTTGAAAATTGCCGCAAGGTGAGCTTCGGCAACGGCAAAACCTACCGCATTGCCCACGCCCTGTCCCAGAGGACCGGTTGAAGTTTCCACTCCGTCCGTTTTGCCGTATTCGGGGTGTCCGGGAGTGAGCGAGCCGAGCTGACGGAAATTCATTAAATCCTCGCGGGAAATATTGAAACCGAACAGGTGCAACAGCGAGTACAGCAACATAGAGCCGTGTCCCGCCGAAAGAATAAATCTGTCACGGTTGTCCCACATGGGGTTTTTATAACTGAAATTCAAAAAATCGGCAAACAGCTCGTACCCGATAGGCGCGGCGCCTATACAGATACCGGGGTGTCCGGATTTTGCGCGCTGGATTGCTTCCGATGACAGAATTCTTACGGTGTCAACACTCTTATTGGCAACAGACATAAATTTCTCCTAATATGTAAATTTTTTTAAGTTTTCAAGATTTAAAAATTCGTACCTTTGCAAAAATTTCAAAAGCTTTTTCGCCATAAGCTTATTTCCGCCTTGGGCGTTGCTTTCAAAATTTATAGGGATAACGGGGTCGTGAACGCTCTGTCTCAAAAGCAGCCAGCCGTTGCCCTCACCCTTTGCAAAGTTAATTCTCGCGCCCTCGTAATTGTCGGGGGCAAGGCGCATATCGTTTGAATCCGCCGCGGCGGTTTTCAAGTCCTCAATAATTATTGCACCC
>JAIDFD010000006.1 GCA_029054485.1 Clostridia bacterium
TATCTCTTTTCTGGTTAAGTTTTTACTTTCGCGCAGGTCTTTCAATCGTTTGCCGATTTGGTTGGTTAAATCAGAATTCATATTTTTCTCCTTGTTTGATAGCTAAATTATATTAAAAAAACGATTTAAAATCAAGACTATAAACTCCCCCTTTTTGTAAAACGATAAAGAGCAATTAAAAATTTTGTTAAAAAGTAAAACAGACAAAATGGGGGAATAAAATAACGCTTAAATTTTGAAAAGTGGAAGGCAAGGGTTGCTGAATAGCTTATTGTTACTTTTCTTGCAAAAGTCAATCGCGTCACCGAGGAGTTCTTTTCTACCTCATAGCCACCACAAAAAAACGAGGGGTTGTCTGTAACCGATTCGGCTTTTGAAGTAAATTCAAAAGCCGATGGGGATTGTGGGCTTTCGCCCACAGCATCGGCAACTTTGTTGCCTCGCACGAACCGTGGAGTTCGCGAAGAACCATAGCTACCCAAAAAGGGGACAGGTTATAACCTGTCCCCTTTTTGGTGGAGATATGGGGATTCGAACCCCAGACCTATACGTTGCGAACGTATCGCGCTACCAACTGTGCTATATCCCCGTATTGCAGTTTTTAACCGCATTTATTTTAAAGTGGTGGGAACAAATGGACTCGAACCATCGACCTCTTGCATGTCAAGCAAGCGCTCTAACCAGCTGAGCTATGCCCCCGAGCAAAAGTTATTATATCAGCTTTCAGATACAAACGCAACTGTTTTTGTAATATTATATAAAGTATCCCTTTACTTACTCTGGAAAAAATTATATAATTTAATTGCTTGACCCCACGACCCTTTTGTAGTATAATAAAATCGATAATTTTTTATCGATTATCGTTTAAACGACGTTTTTCGCGTTTATATATAATTGTGAGGGGTTGGGCAGAATGGCAAGCAGATCTAAAAAGATAGCTTATATTTTTTCAACGGTTATTTGCTTTCTTGTCGCGGGTTTGTTTTTGTTTATGGCTTTCGGAATTCCGAAATTAGCCCGTTCATATTATAACGAAAGCAATACTTATGAATACGAAGCAACCTTTATAAGAAAAGAGACTAGCGAAAACAGCTGGCAGATTTATGTTGAAGAGTACGATTGTTACCTTTTTTTTGCATACGGTGCGCTTGCCGACAAGCAGAATTTATACAACCTGACGACAGGCGACAAATTAACTTTCAGAAGCAATATAAAAATAGAAGTCATAGAGGAAAATGAAAACATTAACATCTTTCCGATTGTTACTTTGAGTTCAGAAAGGAAAGACATAGTAACTTTTGAAAGTTCGAAATCATTTGACGATAAACAATCTTTAAAGATTCAAATTACCTGTATCGGATTTTCCATATTAAGTTTAACAGGTTCAGTTATTTCCATTCTTTATCTTGTCGGAGTATTGCCTGTTAAAAGAAAAAATTTATTACAAAAACACAACTAATTATAAGGAGGTTTGAATATGAAAGAATGGTTTTTGGGACTTTCGGTTATGGAGCACATCTATTTATGGCTGGGCGTTGCCGCAACCTTATTTTTGATTATTCAGATAATTCTGATGTGCTTTTCATCGTTCGGCGGAGACGTAGATATAGACGGCGACGGTGATATCGACGTTGACACCGACTCGGGAGTTTCTATCTTCACGGTAAAAAGCGTAACCGCGTTTTTCGCGGTAGGCAGCTGGGCGGGACTTTTGACCTGCGCTCTGACCGAGGGAAAAATGCAGTGGATTTCACTGTTGTTTGCGGTAATCGCGGGCGCGGCAGCTATGGCCGTTGTGGTAGTGCTTATCCGCGCAGTACTGAAATTGCAGTGCAACGGCGCGGTTCAGACTGACAAACTCATAGGTCAGCGCGCGACAGTCTACGTCTCCATTCCGCCTCTTCGCGGCGGGCGGGGTAAAATTACCCTTAACGCGCAGGGCAGGTTTTTGGAAGTGGACGCCATGACCGACAGCGAGGAAAAGCTCGCCGTTGACGAGCCGGTTGAAATTATTGCTACGGAAAACGAATGCGCCGTCGTTAAAAAGGCGCAAAATATAAAGGAGAATGAAAATGTTTAATTTACTTGCTAACTCTGTTACCACGATTGCTATAATTCTTGTGGTCGT
>JAIDFD010000060.1 GCA_029054485.1 Clostridia bacterium
CGTGCGCTCCGCGCAAGGGGCTATGAAGAGGACAGCATTTCCGGTCCCGACGACGATTACAAAAAATATATGCAGTTCGTAGAGAGTATGCCCTATTTCGTAGGCAACCCCTTATACCACTGGTCTCACCTCGAAATGAAGAGATACTTCGGCATTGAAGAAGTTATCAACCCCGCCAACGCGCAGAAAATCTGGGACAAGGCAAACGCCGTGCTCGAAACTCTGACCGCGCGCGAGATGATGTACAAGTTCAACGTAAAAACCGTCTGCACTACGGACGATCCCGTGGACAGCCTCGAATGGCACAAGAAAATGAACGAGGACGAAACTTTGAAAGTTAAGGTGCGCCCCGCGTTCAGACCCGACAAGGCTATCAACGTAGAACTCTCGTGGTTTGCAAGCTGGGTAAACCAGCTTGCGGGCGTAGTTAAAAAACCCATTAAGAGCTTGCAGGATTTATGCAACGCGCTCGCCGACAGAATCGCTTACTTCGACAAGATGGGTTCGCGCCTTTCGGACCACGCGCTGGACGTAGTACACTACGCGCCCGCAACTTATAAAGAGGCGAACGCGATTTTCCTCAAAGGTATGAAGGGCAAGCCCATTACCGAGGAGGAGCAGGACAAATACAAGGGTTACGTCCTTGTGTTCCTCGGCAAAGAATACGCTAAATACGGCTGGGTACAGCAGTACCATATCGGCGCGCTCAGAAACAACTCTAAGAGTATGCTTGAAAAAATCGGACCCGATACGGGCTTCGACGCTATAGAGGACAGCGTGTATATGTCCAAACTTTCCGCGCTTTTAGGCGAGCTGGACAAGGACGGCAATCTGCCCAAGACCATTTTGTACTGCCTGAACCCCCGCGACAACTACGCGTTGACCGTGCTTGCGGGCTGTTTCCAGAAAGAGGGAGTAAAGGGCAGAGTGCAGGTCGGCACGGCTTGGTGGTTCCTCGATCAGCAGGACGGCATGCGCCAGAACCTCGAAACGCTTATGCAGGTTGGTCTTGTCGCGCAGTCGGTCGGTATGCTTACCGACAGCCGCTCGTTCCTCGCTTATCCCCGTCACGAGTATTACAGACGCATACTTTGCCAGATGCTGGGGCGTCTTGTCGAAAGCGGGCAGTATCCCGCATCGGAAATGGAAACACTGGGCAAAATCGTTGAGGACGTCTGCTACAACAACGCCGCCGAATACTTCGGCTTTTAAGCGTTCCGCTTAACTGCGTATCTTAATTGCGGTAGCGCTTGATTTACTAAGCGCAAGTCAAACGAAAAGCGTTCCGCTTAACCGCGTATCATAATTGCGGTAGTTGCAATCAAACATAAAATTTATGCCGCCCGCGCCAATATGCGCGGGCGGCAATATTTATGTAATGCTCCCTTTTATTTTAGAGTTTAAAGAGTGTCAATTCTCTCTGCCGATAAGGTAATCAAGCGAGCAGTTAAAATAATCTGCCAAATCAAAAATATTCTGCAAAGACGGCAAACGCTTTCCGTGAAACCAGTCGTCGATGCTTTGCTCTGCAAAGTGAGTATCCCGACAAAGCCTGTAACGGGTTTTTCCGTTTTCGTCCAACAGTTTTTTGAACTGCTCTGAAAATGGCGGCGCACTCTTGAATAAAACTTCGGGATTGGTTGCCGACCGCCCGAAAAGATAGTCGAGCGAGCAATTAAAATAATCCGCAATTATAATGGCGTTTTCAAGCGAAGGCAAAGTCTGCCTGCGCTGATACCTGTATATTACCGAGCGGTCGATTTTTACCGCTTTAGAAAAAGTTTCCGCCGATAGATTGTTTTCAAGCATAAGCTCGGAAAGCGTTTCACTGAACGCAGTCAAAATATCCATAAAATTGCCCCTTTGCAAAATTATCCCTTACTTATGCCTAATTTCGCTTGCATTAGGCAAATATTAGGGGTATAATATAAATATAGACAAACCGCGCGGCGGGATAAAGGCAGGAGGCTATATGAGCGAAAAATTCAGTGCAATCGATTTTACGGAAGAGATATATTCGGTGATAGAGGATATTTTTGTAGCCGAAATTATTTGCGGCGTTACGGATATAGCCGTAAGATTTGTTTCAGGGCAAAAATTTAAAATTACGATTGAAGAAATTTAAAAATAACAAGAATGATACTTATTTGACAAACTTACCTGTAAACGCTAATATAAAAGCAATTAAATTAGGCGGGTAAAATGAGGAAAGGAATATTAGCCCTGCTGTTTGTGCCGTTAGCAAGCATATTATTGTGTGCTGCTTGCGGACCCGACAGCGCACAGCCGATTTATCATTTCGGCAGGGAATACGAATTTGATAACTTTATAATAAAAGCCGAACATAATGCAGAGGAGGAAAACTTTTTGTGTTGTTATACGGTGAAATCAAATTCTGCGCAGTGCGTTTTTAGCTTTAAGTTTACTTATAATACTTTAACGGAATTAAATAACAGTATAGAGTTTGATTATTCCGATGACAACGGTAACGAAATTGTTTTCGATGAAAACGGATACTATACTTTTACGGGAGATAAAACCATCTGTATTTCTTACAAAAATGCGAATGAGGAAATTAAATCGGCAATTTCTGATGAGCAATTCAGTGTTTATTTTGCCGACTTCGGACCGATGACTGTTCCCGTCCGCGGATACCAAGTTGATTAATAATTACAATTTGCATATAACTTAAAGC
>JAIDFD010000061.1 GCA_029054485.1 Clostridia bacterium
AGTCCTTTCAAACTGATTTTATCATCGTACGTTGCGCGGACAAAGCTCGTCTTGCTTTCATCGAGGCGGGTCAGTCCGTCGAAACGCACGCCCTCTTCGCCTGCGTTTTCATCTGAGCGGGTCTGCTGTTCCGTCTTGGTTGCGACCTGTCCTTCGAACAAAACCTTGACCTCGGCGGGCTTGCTTTTTTTGCGCAGGATTATCATTACGAACAACACCGCGAGAAGCGCGGTAAGAACTATCAGAAGTACGGCAACGATATAAAGAAATTGCGGGTGCGCAAAATCGCCGCTCTTCGAATAGGTCTCAATCGCGGCGGCAAGCAGCACGCCGACAACCGCCGCCACGCCGCAAATCACACCTAATATTATCTTTTTTATTTTGCCGTTATTTTTCATTTATTCCTCGCCGTTAGGCTCTTCGTCCGAATGCGCTTTTTCCGTTTGTTCGGGCTTTAACACTTCACGCCTGATTTTCTTTTTGGATTTTTTCCACTCCTCTTTAAACAGAGCTTTAAGCGCGGCGTACTGCCGCTCCAACTCATCGAACCTGTCCTCTGTGGTAAAGTCGTCCGTGTCCAGACCGAACTGTTTTTTCAGCGCGTTGAGCTTTGCGTCCGTTAAAAGCTTATCCTGCCGCAGTTTTTCAAACTGCGCCGAAAGCTGTAGCGTCTGTTTTTCAGCCTCGGCTTTTTCTGACTGCAAAACCGAATACCGCTCATCGGCGCGCTCGCTTTCGGCGCGCATCGCGCTTTGCATATCCTCTATCCTTTTGCCGTTTATTTCGTTCAAACTTTCAATCTCTTCTGCGTGTAAAATATTAATCTGCTCTATCTCCTGCGCGTGCGCGTCCATAGCGCTTTTAATCTGCCGCGCACACTCGTTTACGGCATTATTCATTTCTTCCGCGTGTTCGGCTTTCAGCCGTTCTTCCTCTGCGATATGCTGCGAAACCGTTTCGCCCAGACTTTCTATATTCCCCTGCAAAAGGGTGATATTTTCATTGAGTTTTTCAATTTCACCTCTTGCGGCGGCAAGTGCCAGAACGTCGTTTTCCATATTGCGGTTGTCCTGCTCCAAAGCAAGCATATATTCTTCCGCACACTTGCCCTATTCCTCAAAGCGCTATTTCAAGCATTT
>JAIDFD010000062.1 GCA_029054485.1 Clostridia bacterium
ACTATGCCCCAAGCAATGTTGGCGCGGTTGTTTGAAACAAGCACAAGAAGGTTGTCAAACGCGGTTTTAATCTGCTCGGTAGAAATACCGAGGTCGGTAGGTCTGCCCTGAACGAGATGATGCCAAAAGCCCTTAATACCGTTTACGAGATTGACATAATCCTGCGAACCGGTCAAAGCGTTTTTGAAAGGCGTAATTATAAGCGTGAAAAATACCGCCGCGATAACAAGAATAATCAGTCTGTACAAAAGCTGTTTGAACGTGACGGAAAAGTTGTCTATAAATACGTTGAAAGTATGTTTGAATTTCATAATTTCCTCAATAGCAAAGTTAATTCAAAGGCACGGTTTTGGCCGTAAATTTTTCGCCGTTTACTACTAAATACAAATAGCTTTTTTCGCCGTAGCGGTACAAAGCTCCGGGGTTTATTAAGGTGACGCCCTCGATAAAATCTTCCCGCGCCCTGTGGGTATGTCCGTAAAGCGCTATCTTACAGCCAAGCTCTTTCGCTCTTGCCGCAAGCTTCAAAAGTGTGGATTTTACCGAGTAAAGGTGTCCGTGGCAGGCAAAAATTTTCAGCCCCTCGACTTCGATAACCCGCTCGTTTTCGCCGAGCTTTACAGGGTCGCAGTTGCCGTTTAAAAGAAGGGTGTGCGGAAATTTATTGCGTATATAAGCTCCGTCCGCGGACGTATCGCCGAGGTGGATAATAATATCGCTTTCAGAAAAAACCGTATCAAGTCCGTCCAGCGCGCGTCTGTTGCCGTGCGTGTCCGATACTACCGTAATTTTTGTCATAATTTTGATTTTAAGTCGCAGAGCGCGCGGTAGCGGTGCGAAACCGAATTTTTCTCTTCCGCGGTCGCAAGCCCGAAGCTCTTTTTCAAATCGTCCGAGTAGAAGAGGCAGTCGTAGCCGAAGCCGTTTTCGCCGATTTCTTCCTGCAAGATTCTGCCGTGGGTTCTGCCCTCGCCGAAGTAGGTTTTGCCGTCCGGCATATACAGACATACGGCGCTTTCAAAGTAAGCGGCGCGGTCGCAAATTCCGTGCAGTCTCTTTAAAAGTAAGGCTCTGTTTTCCTTATCGCCCTCGCCCGAAAACCGTGCCGAGTAAATACCCGGCGCGCCGTTCAGCGCACGCACGCAAAGACCCGAGTCGTCCGCGAGAGCGGGGATATTGTACCTTTGCGAAATAAACTGCGCCTTGATTTTCGCGTTCTCTTTAAAGGTGTCGCCCGTTTCCGCGATTTCGCCGTCAAAGCCCAAATCGTGCATACTGATAATAACAACGCCTTTAAAAATCTGCCTTATCTCTCTTATTTTATTTTGGTTGCCGCTGGCAACGACTATGCTTTCAAGCTCCATACAAAGTATTATACAATATTAAAATAAAAATGTAAAGCGGTTAGTCCCATTTGAGGTTGTGAAGCTGACCTTCGGTTTTAAAACCTTTGAAGTCATTTTGCCTTAACCCCTCGTAGACGGCGATTGCAACCGAGTTTGAAAGGTTTAAACTTCGCGTTTCGCCAATCATCGGAATTCTCAGGCAGGTATTCTTATGCGCCTTTAAAAGGTTTTCGTCAAGACCCTTTGTTTCCTTGCCGAACACCAAAAAATCGCCCTCTTTAAAACGTGCGTCCGAGTGCCTTTTCAGTCCCTTTGTAGTAAAAAAGTAAAAGGCGGAAGAGGGGTAAGCCTTTAAAACTTCGTCAAAACTATCGTAGTAAAAAATTTCCACTTCGTCCCAATAATCCAGCCCCGCGCGCTTTAAATACTTGTCGCTTATTTCAAAGCCGAGAGGTCTTACAAGGTGAAGCCTGCAACCCGTAGCGTGGCAGGTTCTTACGATATTGCCCGTATTTTGGGGTATTTCGGGCTCGACCAAAACGATATTAAACATATATTTATTGTAAATCAAATGCCCCGAGTTTGCAAGCCGATTAAAAATGATTTTATATATTTCGTTTGACAATTCATTTATTTTGCTGTTACAATATTATTGCACAGCTTCGGCTGTGTTAAATTACGGGAGTAAAATTAATGACAGCGTCTTTAACGGCATTGACACCGTCCAATATCCTGACTATAATAAGCAGTCTTTTAATGCTTTTGGGCGGAGTTGCGGCTTTCATTATAGGTATGAACTTAATGGGTTCCAACCTTGAAAGGGCAGCGGGCAAGTCAATGCGCCGTCTTATGTCAAAGGCGGCAAAAAACAGGTTCCGCGGCGTTGCAACGGGTGCGGCGGTAACGGCAATCGTTACCAGCTCGTCTGCAACCACCGTTATGATAGTCGGCTTCGTAAACGTGGGGCTTATGACCCTGACCCAGGCGGCTTCGGTGATTATGGGCGCGAATATCGGTACGACCGTAACCGCTTTTCTGACCGCAATATCAACTGCGGGAGACGAGCTTCTGATAATAACCGCGCTGTTTGCGTTCAGTGCGTTCGTTGGCGTTTTAATGGCGATGATAAGCAAAAAGGACAAAATCAAGCGCATAGGCGCGATTTTGCAGGGACTGGGGCTTATTTTCGTAGGTATGCGCCTTATGTCTATGACTATGGACAATATGCTCGCGGACGAAAATATCAAGGGCGCGATAGAGCAGGTCTTTATAGGCATCGGCAGGGGGGCGGATAAGCTAACCTGGCAGATTATAGTTTTGTTCCTGTTAGGCGCGGCGCTCACGGGCTTGATGCAGTCCTCTGCGGCAATTACCGCGATAGTAATTTCGCTTGCAAACGCAAACCTTATCACCCTGCCAATGGGTATGTTCATTATCCTCGGCACCAACGTGGGAACCTGCGTAACCGCGCTGTTCTCGTCTTTGGGCACAAACGTAAACGCAAGGCGCACGGCGGTTGTGCATTTACTTTTCAATATTTTGGGAAGTATCATCTTTATAATTCCGCTCGCTTTTATAAGCGGTCATCTCGAAAGATTTTTAAACTCGCTCATTCCCAATATCTCCTGGCAGATAGCCATTTTCCATATGCTGTTCAACGTGTTGACGACTGCAATACTTATAGGTTTTGTCAATTACCTTGTAAAGCTTGCCTGTCTTATCGTTCCCGATAAGGGCTCGGACGGTCAGCGGAGCGACGTACTGGACAGACGTCTGTTAAAGACCCCCGCAATCGCAGTGGGACAGGTAAGGCGCCAGCTACTGAATATGGCGGACAAATCTTTCAAAAACTACAAGCTTTCGCTGGATATGCTTTTTTCGGGCGACCTTTCGCACAAGGACGAATTCGATGAAACAGAAAAAAGCATAAACGCAATGCACAAGCATATCATTTCATTCCTTATAGAGCTTTCGCTTACCGAAATTTCTGAAATAGACGAAAAGAAAGTCAGCTCGTTTTATCATGTGGCTTCGGATATAGAGCGTATCGGCGACTATGCGGAAAACATAGTGGAGTACGCCGTACAGACGGTTGAGGACAAGATAGATTTTTCAGACCACGCCAAAGAAGAAATCCGCGAAATGGATTTGCACATAACAAACCTTTACAGATACACCTGTCAGGTGTTCGCAGGCAGTGACCTGAATTATTTGCCCGACGTCGAAAGGGAAGAATCGGCAACGGACGCGGTGAACATAGCTATGCAACAGTCGCACCTGCGCCGTATGACCGAGGGTAAGTGTACCGCCGAAGCCGGCGCGATTTACTTACAGCTTGCAGTCAATATGGAGCGTATCGGCGACCATATGAACAATATCGCACACTCCGTCAAAGAATACGGACACGGTAGCGCCGCAACCGTCCGCAAAATTTCAACCAGAAAATAACATATAAAAACCCCGCATAAGGGTGTCTGTTATAGAGACAAACAAATAGCGCACTACTTCTTTTACGAAGCATAGTGCGCTATACTTTTTTAATTTAGGACGATAAATTGAAATTTATAGTTTTTTTATAATAAATTATTTCTTTCTTTTATAAATTTTATTGCATATTGTGCTGTGCTTTTAGAATTAGGTATACGGCTTTTCAAAAACCGTTCAAGATATGGTATATCTTCGGGTTCTCCGATATATTGTAATGCAATGTTTGACCATCCAATTTCCTCTTTATGCTTTTTTTCATCCTCTTGCATCAAAAAAGTTCTTAAAATATCTCGGCTTTCTTTTCTTGGACAACAGCCTAACGCTTGTATAGCACAATTTTTTATATATCCCCTTTTTTTCATAACTATTTCTGTAAGCGGAGTTATATCAATATCCGATGGCACAAATATATTTGCGTCATTCCGCCAATTACAAATTACTTCAATCAAAGAATATAAAACATCAGTATTTTTAAACTCATTTTTTAATTGTTTAAATATATATTCACAATCTTGGTGTTCAAATGTCTTTTTTGTAATCTGTCCGATTATATAATAACAACGAGAACGCAACAGCGGTTTTCTTTCGTCTTTTCCTTCTTTTTCATTAACTATTTCGTATATTAT
>JAIDFD010000063.1 GCA_029054485.1 Clostridia bacterium
TCTTGACCGCAGTCGTGCGGAAAGGAGGAACACGTTGGCAGAAGAGAGAAAGTCGGCTAATTTCGAAGCTAAAAAAGTAGTAGTTCAGGAAATAACCGAAAAAATCAAGGCGGCTAAGTCGGTAGTTTTAGTTGACTACAACAAGCTGACCGTTGCGGAAGTTTCGGAACTGAGAAACAAGTGCAGACAGGCAAACTGCGAGTACAAGGTTTACAAAAACACCCTTGTAAGAAAGGCTTTCAACGATTTGGGCTATAAGGATTTCGATGCGGATTTGAACGGTCCCACAGCAATCACTTTCGGCGCAGACGAAACAGGTGCGGCGAAGCTTATGGTAAACGCGGCGAAAGACCTTGAGGGCAAAATCGTTTTAAAGAGCGCGTTTGTTGATAAGGCTTATGTTGACAAAGCGGGCGCAAAGGCTCTTGCAAGCATGCCTTCGAGAGAAGAGCTGGTTGCAAAAATGCTCGGTTCGATGCAGGCGCCTCTTGCAAACTTTGCAGGTGTGCTTAACAATCTTAAAGCGGGTATCGTTCGCGTACTCAGCGCGGTGGCAAAAACCAAGGCTTAAACTAACTTAAAATTATTGGGAGAGCGCGCGCCCGGACAGCGCAAACAAAAAAATAAAAAATATAAAAATAAATGGAGATTAATAAAATGGCAGACGTAAAGAAATTTATCGAAGAAGTAAAGAATATGACCGTACTTGAGCTCAACGAGCTCGTTAAAGCACTTGAAGAAGAATTCGGCGTAAGCGCGGCGGCTCCCGTAGCAGTAGCTGCAGCTCCCGCAGCAGGCGCGGCTCCCGCAGCAGCAGCTGAAGAGAAGAGCGAGTTCAACATCGTTCTTAAGAACGCAGGCGACAAGAAAATCGACGTTATCAAAGTTGTTCGCGCATTCACCGGACTTGGTCTTGTTGAAGCTAAAACCGCAGTTGAAAAGGGCGGCGTGCTTAAAGAGAACGTTGCTAAGGAAGAAGCTGAAAAGATCCTTGCTGACCTCAAAGCAGCAGGCGCAACCGCAGCTCTTGAGTAATAAACGTAACGTTTAATCGCGTATTTTAATTATTAAATTAAAGTAATTGCAAGTAAAATTAAAATTTTGGGTTGCCGCGGGGCGAAAAATAGCGCCGCCGCACAAGTTTTTTTTATGTTTTTTTTTGGCAAACCACAAAAAAATTTTGTACGGCCAAAGCCCCCCCCCAAAATTTTAAAAAAATTGTAAAAAAAATTAAAAATAAA
>JAIDFD010000064.1 GCA_029054485.1 Clostridia bacterium
GACGTGGTTATACCCGTTGCCGCCGGACCCGAAATCTGCGTTGCCGCAACAAAATCTTACGCGGGGCAGATTGCCGCGCTCTACCTTTTATCGGGCGTTTTATCGGGTCGGGATTTGACCGATAGTTTACTGCAAATTCCCGCGCTTTCGGAAATTACGGTTGAAAACACGGACATATCCGCAGTTGCAGATATGTGCGCGCGTTCAAGCGGCGTGTATTTTTTGGGGCGGGATATAGATTTTGCGGTCGCGCTTGAAGGCAGTTTAAAGTTGAAAGAGGTTTCCTATATCCCCAGCGAGGGCTATCCCGCGGGCGAGCTTAAACACGGCACGCTCGCGCTTATAGACGAAAGCGCGGTTGCGGTCGTGGTGATAACAAGCGAACGGCTTGCCGGCAAAAGCAAAAACGCGGTAGAGCAAGTTCTTTCACGTAAAGGTAAGGTTGCCGTGATAACCTGTCTTGAAACAATCGCGAACGAGCTGAAAGACAGGGCGGAAATCGTAAAAATCCCCGACTGCGGCGAGTTTCTTTCACCCCTCGTTTCCTCGGTTGTGTTGCAGCTTATCGCGTATCAAACGGCGGTTACATTAAACCGCGACCCCGACAAGCCCCGCAACCTTGCCAAGTCGGTAACCGTGGAATGACCGTTTTGCTTGACAAACCACGGACGCAATATTTATAATACGGTTATGCAGAATATTTTAGTAACGGGTGGCGCAGGTTATATCGGCAGCCACACCGTATTGGAACTTTTAAAAGCGGGCTACAACGTTACCGTAATCGACAACCTTTCAAACTCTTCAAAGGAAAGTCTTATAAGGGTTGAAAAGCTGACCCGAAAAAAAGTTAAGTTTTACGAGGGCGACATTCGCGACAAAGCCCTGCTTGATAAAATTTTTTCCGAGAACAAGACGGACGGAGTAATTCATTTTGCGGGGCTCAAAGCCGTTGGTGAAAGCTGTGAAATTCCGCTCAGCTACTACGAAAACAACGTTTACGGCACACTCGTTCTTTTGGACTGTATGAAAAGGGCGGGCGTGAAAAAGATAATCTTTTCTTCATCGGCGACCGTTTACGGCGTTCCCGAGCGGCTTCCGCTCACCGAGGATTGCCGTCTTTCGGTGACTAATCCCTACGGCGCGACCAAGCTTATGATAGAGCATATTTTGCAGGATTTACAGACCGCGGACGGAGACTGGAACATAATGCTTTTGAGATATTTCAACCCCGTTGGCGCGCACGAAAGCGGTATGATTGGCGAGGATCCCAAGGGCATACCCAACAATCTTATGCCGTTTATCGCGCAGGTTGCAAGCGGAAAAAGGGAAAAACTCAGAGTTTTCGGCAACGACTATCCCACGCGGGACGGCACGGGCGTAAGGGATTATATCCATGTTGTGGACCTTGCAAAGGGGCACGTTGCCGCGCTTGCGGGTTATACATGCGAGGGTGTTCATATTTGCAACTTAGGCACGGGAAGGGGTTACAGCGTGCTTGAAATGGTACACGCTTTCGAGCGCGCCTGTGGCAAAAAAATTCCCTATGAAATAGTGGAACGGCGCGCCGGCGATATCGCGGAGTGCTACGCCTCGGCAGAAAAGGCTAAAAAAGATTTGGGCTGGACGGCGAAGCTCGGTATTGACGAAATGTGCGCCGACACCTGGCGCTGGCAAAAAAACAATCCGGACGGTTATCAAAATTAGCTAAAAATTTATAACGCCTCGGCGGACTGAAAGTCCGCCGAGGCGGTTTTTTTATGCTTTTTTTTCCGAAAAACAGAAAGAAAATAAAAAAAAATCCAAAAATGTATACCTTTTTGGAATTTTCAAAATCTCACCAAATTGGGGATTTTACGGCATTATTTTGTCCTTTTATATTAATATATGCCGAAAAAAATGTCAATACAAATTTTCTGAAAATGTATACCTTAATGGAAACGGCAACAGACCACGTCATCTGATTTTACCGCAGGGTAAAAGAAGAGAAAACCCTAACGGGATAAACCTCAGGAGGAAAAGCGGCGGTGCAATAAAATAAGGAAACTGTCGGATGTGTGACCGTACCGCCCGCTTTTCTGAGGGGTTAGGCGGAAAAGAATTTTTGTTGAAAACAACGGGAGGATATTTATGATAAATACTAAGAGGGGAATACTTTCGGCATTACTTGCAATTTTGTGCATCGTTGCGCTTGCTTTGGGCGTAAGCTTTATTATGCCCAAAACCCAAAAACTCACCGCAAACGCAGGCACTGTTTTAAGCGTTACGCCATCAATGACCGATATTGTTAGTGTAAATTTAGTTAATTCCTCAGTCGTTTCGGGGGTTGACGGCTTTAAACTCGGAGATGTGGCTAATACCGCTGATTACGGTTCCGGAGATGTTCATTTTAGTATAGTACTCAAAGTTCCGGCGTATACAGAGTATGCAGTGAGTTATGAACTTGCAACTGAAATTAGGCGTATAGATGGAGGGAGCGGTTATGCTAACGCCGTTGCCTATTTCGAATGTTATAAGGATAATTCTTATTCGGATAAAAGAGGAGGAAATTTAGGAACTGTATATTTGACCAATGCGACAGGAACGGCTAAAAGTGATAGTTCAGGTGTGGTTAATAATTTGATTTTTTCAAATGACACGAGTTCACCGCTAGAATTTAAAGTTTATTTTAATTTTCATTATCAAGTTAGTAGTAAGACAAGTCTTGCGCGTATAATGAGTGAAATTTGGATAAACGACTTTAATATTGCCGCAACAGATTTACCTGCACCGTCTACCAGTGATAGCTTGACAGTAGCCTACGATGGCAATCCGCATACAGTAAATTTCGAATACGCAAAAGTACAGCCCGAAAAATACGATTTGGACGGCAATGCCGTTGCGTACACCTCGGGTTATAAAAACGTAACCGTAACCGTTTCCGCCGTAAACGGCAACGGCTCAACAATCAACACTTATACGCTGGTGAACAACGGCTCGGGCTCGGCGGGCTCGGAAGGAAGCGGAAGTATCACCGCAACAGAGGCGGGCACTTATACCGTGAAATTCAGTTTGAGCACTTCGGCAATAAACAACGGTATCGAGTGGGACGGCGGAGGCACCGCCGACAAAACGCTTGTATTAAAGATTAATAAAATTGACCCGATTGTAAACAGAATTGTGGGAACGGGAACTTGGTATCCGAGCAATGACATTTACCGCGATATATCAATAACAACTTCGGAAGGCGACACCGCGGGTAATATTGTCTGGGACGCAGGGCAAAACCTTTCGGTAGGAACAAATAATTACACCTGGACGTTCACGCCGACCGACACAAACAACTACAATACCAAGACAGGCACGGAATCGATTTCGGTTGCGGGCATAGAGATTACGGGAATAAGAGTGCTCTTTAACCAGGGCTCGACTAAGTTTTACACTTCAAATAGTATTGACGATTTGAAAACACGAATGGCGGTTTTCAAGGTTTATAACGACGGAAGCGAAGTTGCAGTCGATGCCTCGGACTACGAGCTGGACGGCGATATTTCTGAAGCTGGAACGGTGACGGTGGACGTAATTTACACCTCGGGTGCGGCGGAGCTTCCCGCTATGGAGGACTTCACGGGTTCGTTCAATGCGGTAATAACCGAAGTGAATTTAGTATCTATTTCGGCGGATTTCGATACAACGCACACCGTGTATCTTTCGGACGGTCTTGACAGTTTGCGGGATTATCTCACCGTGAACGGCGTGAGCAACGACGGCTCGGCGGTAAACGGAATTACGGCTTACACGCTTAGTACAGAAAGCGGCGGATTATCGGTAGGAACGGTAACCGTAAAAGTAACCTATGACAA
>JAIDFD010000065.1 GCA_029054485.1 Clostridia bacterium
ATTATATAAAATTACAGAAAATTAATCAAGTAATTTAACCGCCCGCGCCGTCCGGCGCGGGCGGTTATTCGTTTTAAGTTATTTATTCGACCGTTGTAGCAAGGCGTTCCCAAAGGTAATCGTTGGTAAGAATAGTGCCCGCGCCGATAACCGCCGAAAGCTGGGGTTCTTCCGAAATGTTCACCGCAACTCCAAGACGCTTTTCGATATATTCGGCAAGTCCGTCCATTTTCATTAGTCCGCCCGAAAGATAAATTCCGCCGCGCACAATTCCCGAGGACACTTCCGCGTCCAGCTTTGACATTACTATACTTACATAGTCTATAATCTTGTCAATGTAAGTCAGAATAATATCGTATATTTGCGAAGAATTTATTGCGACTGAAGCGGGCGCGCCCGTTTCAACGTCTCTGCCGTCCACCACCGTCATTTTGTTGTCGTCTTCCAAAAGACTGCCAACCGTGTTTTTAAGCCGCTCCGCGGTCAGCGCGCCTATCTTTATGTTGTACTTCTCCGCAAGCATATCGATAAGGTGAACGTCTATGTTGCCGCCGCCCAGATTAAGATTTATACCCGAAATTATGCCGTCCTGCGAGAGCGCCGCGATATTGGTTATGCCGTAACCTATGTCGATTAAAAACATAGGCGTGCTCTCGTTAATGGCTACGTTCTGACCCAGTACCGCCGCAAAAGGATTGAGCGTGAAATAGGACATGCAAATTCCGCACGCGTCCGCAATGCGCTGGTATTTTTCCTTTAACGAAGGCTTACAGCCGCAGGGCAGAATGAACATAACCTCTGTGCGCTTAGCCCTTCTTCTCGTTATTTCGCACTTGTTGAGAAAGTACTCCAAAAGGCACGCCGCCAAAGTTTCGTTGACAATATCGCCCTCGATTACCGGGTTTACGATATGGGTGTTGACAGCCGACCTGCCCGAAAGCGCACGCGCCTTGTCGCCGAGGGCTTTTATATTCACTATTTTCTGACCGTTGTCGATCATTTCTTCAACGGCAACGCAGGTAGCTTCCATAAGCACCACGCCGCAACCGGGCATATAAATTTTGGTTATGCTTGAACCCATATCTATTGCAAGTCTTTTCATTCGCGTACCTCGTTAATCATTTTTCTTACCAGCGTTACGGGCAGTCCCACCACGTTTGTGTAACTGCCGAAGTATTCCTTAACTATACCGCCGTCCTGTATACCGTAACTGCCCGCCTTGTCCAGCGGCGAGCCGCCGTCCGTGTAGATTTTGATAAATTCGTCCGAAAGAACGTTGAATTTTACTTCTGTCTTGTCGAAGTCTATAAGTTTTTTGTATTTGTTTCTCACGCACACGCCCGTGATTACGTAGTGCGTCCTGCCCGAAAGTCTTTTCAGCGTTGCCGCCGCGTCCGACCTGTTTTTGGGCTTGCCTAAAATTTCACCCTCGAAAAAGACCACGGTGTCGCAACCGATAACGGTTGCGTCCGCGTGACTTTCAAACACCTCATCGCACTTGTGTTCGGCAAGGGCGCAAGCCATTTTTTCGGGAAACATTGCAAGATTGACTTTTTCTTCCGCCGTAGCGGGAACGACCTCGAAATTCTTTATTATCTGCGATAAAAGTTCCCTTCTACGCGGCGAGGCACTTGCCAGAATATATTTCATAGTAAACAGATACGTGTAGTTAACCTCAAAAGATGCATTTTTTTGGGGTTAACTACACGTAATGCCGCGTAATTTCAGCGGCATTAAAATTATAAAATTTCAAGATTTTTACGGAACGATTTTCTGAATTCCGCGCTTGCCGCCATTGCATCGCGGATTTCCAGAGTAGCTTCACCCTCGACCTCGGTTTTCATTATTACCGAATCGCCGAGAATATCGCAGTTTATAGATTTAACCGAACCCGACATAGACCTGTCAAGACTCTCGGCTATGCGCAAAATTACGCCCAGACGTTTTACGATTTCGATATCGTCCTCGCCCAAAAGGTCCTTGTATCTCGCCCACTCGTAGAGGTTGATATCCTCCTTTTTGTGACAGCAGGCGGTGAACGCCGCGAGAATTATATCCCTGTGGGCAAGACCGTAGAGGTTGGAGTTTAAAATCATATAACAGCTATGGCGCTGGTGGTTGTAGTATTTTATCTTCATTCCGCAGTCGTGCAGAGTTGCCGCAACCTTTAAAATTCTCAGATACTGTCTGGGGAATTTATGCAGAACGCGAAGTTGTTTGAAAAGCTGGATACTTAAATTAACCACATGTTCAACATGCTTTTCATCGCAACCGTAGTATTTTACCAGCGTGGTAAGCGAATAGTTGAGCACGTCCGAAATGGGCTTCTCTTCTGTGATGGGAAGGGCTTGGTTAAACATTATGCCCTCTCTCAGTCCCGCGCCCGACATAACGAGCTTTTCAAAATTGAAGAACGAAATAAAGGATTTGACAATCGCAAGCGCGGCGGGAAGAATGTCCGCTCGCTCTGCCGAAAGCCCCTTTATCTTCTTCTTTTTGTCAAGGTCCAAAACCTTTAACATATCGTAGACGGAATCAAAGTCCTCCACGCTCATACAGTAGTTGTGAACGCTGTCAAGCGGATATTTATGAACTATTTTATTAATCTTGAAGAGATTTCTGAACGAGCCGCCCACGCCTATCATCTGAACATCGGGGTCAACTTCGTTTATCCACTCAATCTTTTTAAGTTCTTCGGTAAAGAACTCTTCAATCTTTTTGGCTTGCTGTTCGGGCTTTAAACCGTCGTCCGCAAAAAGACCTGTCAGCGTCACCGCGCCGAAAGGCATTGTTGCGTAGTTTAAAATATTCCTTCTGTTGTAGTAAACGATTTTGGTCGAGCCGCCGCCGATTTCCAAAATCAAGCCCTTGGGCACGTCCATTGTGTTTATTACGCCGCGGTAAACGTAAACCGCCTCTTCCTCGGCGGTGAGAACGCGGATTTTAATTCCGCAGCTCGCCTGAATTTCGTCCAAAAAACTGCGCTGGTTTTTAGCGCGGCGCACCGCCGCGGTCGCAACCGCGATAATGCGTGAAACTCCGCTCGCATCGCAAAGACGGCGGAACATTTTTAACGTCTTTATCGTTTCGGCAACGCGCTGGGGCTTCAAAAAGCCGTCGCGCTCCATATCCTGCCCTAAGCGGACGCTCTCTTTCAATTCGTCCACTACCATAAAGTAGCCTTCGGCAAAGAGGTTTACTATTACAAGTCTTGCCGAATTAGAGCCTAAATCTATAATCCCAATCTTTTCCAAATTAATCTCCTGACACGCGTTTTCGCCTTTGTGATTTAAAAAATCCCAATTATAATGCTAAAAGTGTATCATAATTTTTGCAGTTTGTACATATTTATAAAAAATATTTGTGCATATTGCACAATTCATATTTACCGAAAAAAGTCATAACGGCTTGCCTGTGTCGGGGCAGATAAAGCCTGCGGCGATTTCTTTCAGCGGAATTAAAACAAAGTCGCGGTTTTGATAGTCTGCGTGCGGAATAATCAGGTTTTGCCCGCGCAGGATTTTGTCGCCGAAAAAGATGATATCTATATCCAGCGTTCTGTCCCCCCAACGGACGGCGCGCACCCGCCCGCATTCCTTTTCTATTTCATGAATTTCGTAAAGCAGGTTTTCGGGCGAGAGAACGGTTGAAATCCTCACCGCGCAGTTTAAAAATTCGTTTTCGGCTTTGCCGCCGTAGGGCGCGGTTTTTAAATATGACGAAACTTTTTCAACCTCTACCCCGCGCACCTTTGACAAAAGGGATATGGCTTTATCGAGGTAGCCTTTTTTGTCGCCCATGCTTGAACCGAGCGATAAAAAGACTGTATTTCTTTCAAGCTCCACGCTCGCCGCAACGTAATCGAATTTTTTACTCATCGGCGCTTCGGGTTTTTTGACGGTGATACTCACTGCCTCTGCCCTCGGGAAATTTTCCAGTATTGAAAAAGCACACTCATAGGCGAGTTTTTCAATCAGATTAAAGACGTTGCCCTGAACGGTCGCGGCGATTGCCTTGCTCGCCTTTGCGTAGTTGACCGTGCCGCCTATATCGTCGTTTTTTGCGGCGGCGTAAAAATCTGTTTTTATATCCGCATCGATCACAAATTTCTGCGGGTCGGTTTTTTCGTCCGGATTTACGCCGTGGCAGGCTGAAAATTCAAGCCCCCTGATTTGGATTACGTTCATATTATCCTGCCTTCACGGAAATTTAAAGCTTTTTCCGTATTAATTGTTTTGTTCGTAACATTCTTTGATTGCCTGTGCGTTTTCCTTTATGTCGTGGACGCGCACAAAAAGAATTTTGTTCCTAGCCGCAAGTCGGGTGCTTTCAACAGTCGGCGCGAGCCTGTCGTTCACATCGCCGCCGAACATAGATTTTCGGCTCGTTCCTAAAAGAAGGGGATAGCCGAGCGCGGAAAGTCGGTGATAACCGTTTAAAAGCTCCCAGTTCTGTTCTTTGGTCTTGGCGAAACCTATTCCGCCGTCAAGGCAGATTTTGTCCTTTGCAATTCCGCTCGACAGGGCAAGCTCGGTTTGCGCCTTTAAAAAGCCGGTTATCGGCTGCCAGATATCGCCCGATAAAACTTCTTTCGCGTTGTGCATTATGCAGACCGAAGCGCTGTGCTTTGCGATAATTTTTGCCATATCACTATCGTGCGCAAGCCCCCAGACGTCGTTAATCATATCCGCACCGAGGCAAAGCGCCGCTTCCGCGCTCTTAGAAAAGTAAGTGTCTACCGATACGGGAATTTCAAAATTGTCTTTGATAAGCCTTAAAGGTTTTTCAAAGCGTGAAATTTCCTCGTCCGCGCTCACTTCTGTGTAGCCCGGTCTTGTGGACTGCGCGCCTATATCTATTACCGCCGCGCCGTCCTTCACCGCCCTTTCAACCGCCTTTAAAACGGTGTACTCATCCTTGCGGCTTCCGCTGAAAAAGGAGTCCGGCGTGAGGTTTATTATCGCCATTACATAGGTGTAGTTTTCAAATTTTTTATCAGAGATTATCATTTTAAAATCCAAATCTTTGCGTCTTTTAAAAGCGTGAACGAACCGCATATGGTAACCACTTCGCTTTCAGCCATATCCAGTGCGGCGCAAACGCCGTCCGCGCGGGTCGCGTTTTTGAAGTACTTTTTACAGAGTGCGAATATCTTATCGCCGTCCATAGCGCGGTAAGAATCGGGCGTAACCGCAATTATTCCATCGGCGCAGTCCTTGATAAGTTCAAGGCAACGCTCCGCGTCCTTATCCGAAAGACAGCCGAAAATAACGGTGTTTTTCGCGCGGTTGAAATTATTAAGAAAGGACCGCAAATTTTCAAAGCTCTGCGGGTTGTGCGCGCCGTCCAAAATATAGGTTTTGTCTGTTTTGATAACTTCGAGTCTGCCAAAAAGCTCGGTATTCTCAATTCCGCGTTTAATGTACTCTTCTTCAATTTTGAGTATCCTTGCGGCAACCGCCGCCGCGCCCGCGTTGTAGGACTGCGCCGCGCCGTTCATTTTGAGCTTGTATCCGCTCGGCGGAGCGAATACCGCGCCGAGTTTTTTGAAGTACTCTTCCGCCTCAGGAGGTTGTAACGAGCTTACCACCGCGGGACAGTTTTTTATTATCCCAGCTTTCTGCCCGCAGATTTTTTCAATAGTATCGCCGAGGTAGGCGGTGTGTTCCAAGGAAATGGAAGTTATTACCGCAACCTCTTTTTTGTTGATTGCGTTGGTGGCGTCGCTAAGCCCGCCCAACCCGCACTCTATAACGGCATATTCACAGCCGCTTTCCGCAAAGGCTGAAAGTATGCCCGCCGTTTCGATTTCAAAACAAGTTGCGCCAAGCCCCGACGCCGCTTGGTACGCTTTTGTAAAGCAGTCGGCTAAAAGCTCTACGGGCGCGGGCTTGGAATTTATACGGAACTGCTCAAAGTAGCCGTAAACCTCGGGCGAGGTAAAAGTGCCTACGCTTTTCCCCGCGGCAATCAGAATTTGCGTCAGATACTCGGCTGTCGAGCCCTTGCCGTTCGTTCCCGCGATATGGATTATTTTAAGTTTATCATCGGGGCTTTTAAGCCTGTCCAGAATTTTGCGCGTGCGCCCAGTGCCGAAGTTGAACGCGCTTTGGCGCATACCGTTTATCTTTTCAAAAATTGTTTCCATAAAAAAAACGCCCTGCGGCGTCCGAAAAAAATATATTTTAAGGACGCGCACCTCAACCGCAGACAAAAGTCTTTCGTTCGGCGGCTGTCCAACCGCCAACACTTTACGCATCGGTACTATCCGATTATACCACCCCGACCGCTCCAAATCAAGAATATAAAGCCTCATTTTGAAAATACTTATATTATGGCTCTTATATTTATCCGCACTACGGTTATTTTTATTACCCTTTTGTTTATAATGCGTCTTATGGGCAAAAGCCAGATAGGCGAAATGCAGCCCTTTGAATTTGTAATTACTTTGGTTATTGCCGAGCTCGCATGTATCCCCATGGCGGACACTTCCATTCCGCTTTTATACGGCATAATCGCAATTATCGCGATATTCGTCCTGCACCAGATAGTATGGCTTTTGGATTTGTGGTTCAAGCCGATGAAAACGGTGATTTGCGGTACACCGTCCATTGTCATAAACAGGAACGGCATAGTAGAACGCGAACTGAGAAAAAACAATCTCGACGTAAGCGACCTTATAGAAAGTATGCGCACAGCGGGGTACTTTGCCCTCGACGACGTTTACTACGGCTTGTACGAGGCGAACGGCAGCTTTTCCGCACTGGAAAATCCCGATAAGTCCACCTCTTCCCTTTCGCTTACTTTGATAGAGAGCGGAACGGTAGATACTAAAAATCTCAAAAAGGCGGGTATCGAACGCGAAACGCTCGATGGATTTTTAAAGGAACAGAACGCAAAACCCAAACAGGTTGTGGTTTTGACCGTCAACTCGGAAGGCAGGGTTTACTTTCAGAAAAAGGGCGAAAAGTACAAGATTTTAAAATTAGAGGTGAACGGACAATGGTAAAATCGGTAATTTACACGCTGACCGCAATCGTTTTATGTCTGGTGCTGTTTATCTGCGTTGAGCTGTACGTTGACAAGCAGTTTGAAGATTTCAGCGCGGCGGTAGATACCCTTTATAAAAAAGTTGAGGACGAAACCGCCAACCGCGAGGACGGCTATGCGGTCAAGGAAATGTGGCTGGACAAAAAAAGCAAGCTTCACGTTTTCGTTCCGCACAACGATATTTCGTACGTTGATTACTGGCTGAACGAAACCTGCGGACTTATATATATCGGCGACTACGAGGGGGCGCTTTGCAAATTAGAGGTTCTGAAAGAAATTGCAGACGCGTTGCCCGGCTCTTACGCCGTAAGACTTGAAAATATATTCTGATATAAAATCCGCCGCGCAAAGCTTTGCGCGGCGGATAATCTTTTACTCGTATTCATCGTAACTGCGCCTGTCGCACGGATTGGGCGGACAGGGCGGACAGGGCGGCGGACAGTTTTTTGGCGGTCGGTTTTTCGGGGGCGGGCAGTCGGGCTTGTTTTCAAACTTAACGAGAATTGCGTCCTCGCCGATTTTTACAACGCTTTTTATGGGGATAAATTCGTTTTGGCGGCTGAATTTAAAGCCCTTGCAACCCGTTACGAAAAAGCCTAAAATATTATTTTCGGGGAACGAAAAAGACAGGTCGCACACCTTGCCGAGGTGTCTGCCATCGTTTAAGCCTATTACTTCCTTTTGTTTGATTTCGGAATATAAAAAGTCCATAAAATAATATATGCGGCAAGCCTTGAAATTAAGCCTGCCGCATATTTTAATTTTACGATACTTCGTGTACGAAATTCTGTTTGAACCAATCAGGGAGCGACGCCAGAGGATTAGCGTCGAGCAGTTTATCCAGTTTAAAGAAACTGCCCGCAAGATGCTGTTTGAAGCCAGTGTACGCCGAGCCGCCTATCCAGTAAATTATCTGGAACACAAGGAATGTCAAAAGCACCAATACTATGAGGAAAAACAGTATTCCCAAAAGTTTGTTTATAAGTTTGAAAACCGGTCTGTCAATTTCGACAAAGCGCTTTAACAAGAACACAATCAAAACGCGCGCAGCCGATACAATGATAAACAATACAAGATAGTAAACTACTATTTCAATATGGATTTTTAAAAGGAAGTTGCAGAATTTGTTTTTTCCGGCGAGGGCGTTGATAAATTTTTCCAACAGCTCCTGAACGAACGGAATTTCCAAAACCATTCCGCCGATAAGATAGCAGACTAAGATAGAAATTATAATGCCGAAAATTCCGCTTGTAAAAAATTTAAGTCCTTTGCCAAAACCTACCAGCGCGCCGATAAGTATAAACGCGGCAACCACCGCTATCGCAATCCAATCCGCAAGAATCACTTGCCGCCTCCGAATAATTTTATTTAGTTGTTGCCGTTAAGATAAAAAAATATTCAAACCGATAAAGATTATTTGATTTTTTTGAAAGCACCACAAAAGTATAACACAATATATTTTTAATTGCAAGAAATTCGGCGTTTAATTAAAAAAGCGAACGGCGTGCCGTTCGCTTTTTGTTATGATATACAAAATGTCGATTATACACATCTCCGAGCTCACGAGACATCTCAGGTTGTGGGATTCCGGGTTGTGGGTGAAAAA
>JAIDFD010000066.1 GCA_029054485.1 Clostridia bacterium
ATACCCATTGATTCATCGGCAAGCCCGTTATCAAAGAGATACTTTGCAACACAGCGCAAAGGATTTGCCGCCATTCCGCCGCCACTTCCGTCGCGGTTAAACACAAGCATTTTTGCCGCCGCCACTTCCGATTTTTCAATCATAACCACGCCGTCCGCGCCGATTGCATAGTGTCTGTCGGAAAAATTTATCGCGAGTGATTCGGGGCAGGTTATCCTGCTATCCATATTATCGAATACTATATAGTCGTTGCCGCAACTCTGCATTTTGCAGAAATCGAGCTTCAGCTTTTCTTTTCTCAGATTATTAATGTCAACGAGTTCGGTATTAAATTGATTATACCTGCCCGCGATAACGTCTGCAAGCGCATTTGCCGTATCGAGCGAAGTCAGCACTGTAATTCCCAGCAAAATTGCATGATGATGCAAACTGATATAGTTTGAAATGGATTCAACGTCCGTTTTGCCGGTGTACACTACGTAATCAACCTTGCCTTCGTCCATCAGCTTGAAAATTTCTTCGTTTGAAGAAAGTCTTGCAACATTGCTACATTCAAGTCCAAGACTTCGTATAACGTCCGCCGTTCCCTTAGTTGCATACAGCGTAAGTCCCAAGTCGGCGAATTTTTTAACTATGTTTATAATTTCGGGTTTGTCCTGATCATTAATAGTGAAATAAATGCCTGAAGGATTGTTCTTTGTCGGATGCTTCATATTGAAGCCTGCCGAAACAAGCCCTTTGAATAGCGCTTCTTCTATCGTCTTGCCAATTCCAAGCACCTCGCCGGTTGACTTCATTTCGGGTCCGAGCTGCGAGTTAACGTCGTTCAGCTTTTCAAACGAAAATACCGGTACCTTAACGGCAACGTAGGGTGAATTAGGATAAAGTCCGGTGCCGTAACCGAGATTTTTCAATTTAGCTCCGACAAGAATTTGCGTTGCAAGGTCAACCATGGGAACGCCAGTAACCTTTGAAATATATGGTATTGTACGAGACGCTCTGGGATTAACTTCGATAACGTACAGCTCGTTATGATAAATAAGGTACTGGATATTTATAAGCCCCTTGGTCTTTAACGATATAGCAAGCTTGGTTGAAATATCCACTACTTTTTTAAGCATAGCATCGCTCAGATTGTAAGGCGGATAAACCGCAATCGAGTCACCGCTGTGTACGCCCGCCCTTTCAATATGCTGCATAATACCGGGAATCAGCACATCCACGCCGTCCGAAATCGCATCAACTTCAAGTTCGGTTCCCATTAAATATTTATCGCAAAGCACGGGATTTTCAATCTTCTGGGCGAGGATTACATCCATATATCTTTCAATATCATTCTGCGTAAAAGCTATAGTCATATTCTGTCCGCCGATTACATATGAAGGGCGCAACAGCACTGGATAGCCCAGCTTTTCTGCGGCGGCGACAGCTTCTTCACCCGTCATTACGGTAAGACCCTTGGGGCGCGCAATTCCGAAGTGCTCCAAAAGCTCGTCAAAACGCTCTCTATCCTCTGCAAGGTCAACACTATCCGCAGGAGTGCCCAAAATCCGCACACCGTGACTTTCGAGATAACTGCAAAGTTTTATTGCCGTCTGACCTCCGAAAGTAATTACCACTCCGTAGGGTTTTTCAACATCGATTACGTTTTGTACGTCCTCCGGCGTAAGCGCTTCAAAATAAAGCCTGTCCGCCGTATCGAAGTCGGTTGAAACGGTTTCGGGGTTATTGTTTATGATAATTACTTCATAGCCGAGTTTTTTCAGCGCCCATACGCAGTGTACCGATGAGTAGTCAAACTCTATGCCCTGACCTATTCTTATAGGTCCGGAACCTATAACGATTATTCTCTTTTTTGTACTGTTTTTTACGAAAGGTTTTGCCTCATCGTTCTCTTTGTCATCGAACGTTGAGTAGAAATACGGCGTCTGCGCGGAAAATTCCGCACCGCAGGTATCAACCATTTTAAATACCGAATTTCTGTGCGCAGGCAAATCGTTGCCCGAAATTTTTTGCAGTTCCTTATCTGGATAGCCAAGTTTTTTTCCGCGCAAGTACTGCTGTTTATCAATTTTTGTGCCTGCGATTTCCTTTTCGAAATCTACGAGATTTTTAAGCTTCGATAAGAACCATTCGTCTATTTTTGTTATGGAATAAATTTCTTCGATTGAAATACCGCGCTTTATCGCCTCGAACACAACAAAAAGTCTTTCGTCCGTAAGCTCGGAAAGCTTTTCTCTTATCTCTCCATCTGCAAGCTTTGACATTTTAGGCAAATTCAATGACGAAACCGAAATTTCAGCACCCCGCACGGCTTTCATAATAGCCGTTTCAAAATTTGTGCCGATTGCCATTACTTCCCCTGTTGCCTTCATTCTTGTACCCAAATTCCGTTTTGCATACAAGAATTTATCAAACGGCCATTTCGGCAGTTTGACTACTACATAGTCCAACGTGGGCTCGAAGCAGGCGAAAGTTTTACCCGTTACATCGTTTTTAATTTCATCAAGAGTATATCCGAGCGCAATCTTCGTTGTGACTTTTGCTATGGGATAGCCCGTTGCCTTTGAAGCGAGCGCAGAAGAACGCGAAACTCTGGGGTTAACTTCTATTACCGAATACTCGAAACTGTCGGGATTCAAAGCGAACTGACAGTTACAGCCGCCCTCTATTCCAAGCTCGGAAATAATATCAAGAGACGCCGTTCTAAGCATCTGGTATTCTTTATCCGAAAGGGTTACCGCAGGAGCAATTACTATTGAATCGCCCGTGTGAAGTCCGACAGGGTCAAAGTTTTCCATAGAGCAAACGGTTAAAACGTTGCCGGCGCTGTCGCGCAAAACCTCGAACTCAATCTCTTTCCACCCGCCTATATATTTTTCGATTAAAACTTGTGTTATGGGCGAAAGCATAAGTCCGTTATGTGCGATTAGCCGAAGCTCCTCTTCGTTATTTGCAACACCGCCGCCCGCGCCGCCGAGCGTGTATGCTGGACGCACGATTACCGGATAGCCGATTTTATCGGCAATAGCTAAACACTCTTCAACCGTGTAAGCGATATCGGAAGGCACTATGGGCTGGTTGATTTTCTGCATTGTCTGCTTGAAAAGCTCCCTGTCCTCCGCTCTGTCGATCGAATCGAGTTTTACGCCGATTAGCTTAACGCCGTACTCGTCCAAAAAGCCTGATTTCGCAAGCTGACAGCCCAAAGTAAGTCCCGTCTGTCCGCCCAAGGAAGCCAAAAGACTGTCAGGTCGTTCCTTTATAATAATACGCTTTAATG
>JAIDFD010000067.1 GCA_029054485.1 Clostridia bacterium
GCCCATCATAGAGCCGATTGCAACGAGGTTGTCAAAGTCCATTGCAATGTCTATATGCTTTGCGGGAATACAGCCGCCCGAGGGGCCGCCCGTCTGCGCCGCCTTAAAGGCTTTGCCGTGCGGTATTCCGCCGCCGATGTCGTAGATTATCGTCTTTAAAGTAGTACCCATGGGAACTTCGACAAGTCCCACGTTGTTAATTTTTCCGCCGACGGCAAACACTTTCGTTCCCTTGGATTTTTCGGTACCGATAGAAGAGAACCAGTGATAGCCGTTCAAAATTATGGGCGCGATGTTCGCCCACGTTTCAACGTTGTTCAAAACGGTGGGTTTTTTGAAAAGTCCGCACTGCGCCGAGAAGGGCGGTCTGGGTCTGGGTTCGCCCCTGTGACCCTCGATAGAAGCCATAAGCGCGGTTTCTTCGCCGCAGACGAACGCGCCCGCGCCGAGGCGGATATGTATATCGAAGTCAAATCCGCTTCCCAAAATGTTTTTGCCGAGAAGTCCGTATTCGCGCGCCTGCCTGATTGCTATATTCAGCCTTTCAACCGCAATGGGGTACTCGGCTCGCACATAAATATATCCCTCGTCCGCGCCGACCGCGTAGCCCGCTATCGCCATAGCTTCCAGAACGGTGTGGGGGTCGCCCTCTAAAACCGAGCGGTCCATAAACGCGCCGGGGTCGCCCTCGTCCGCGTTACAGCAAACGTATTTTTTGTCGCCCTCGGCAATTCTTGTCAGGTGCCACTTCGTTCCCGTGGGGAAGCCCGCGCCGCCCCTGCCGCGAAGTCCCGCTTTTTTGACTTCTTCGATTACGTCCTCGGGGGACATTTCAAACAGCGCCTTGGAAAGTGCGGAGTAGTCGCCAGCGGCGATTGCTTCGTCTATGCTTTCCGCCGCGATAACGCCGCAGTTACGAAGAGCTATTCGCATCTGGTGTTTATAGAACGGAATTTCGGAGAAGGGAATAATGCTTCCGTCCTCGTGTACCGTTTCCGCATAGAGAAGCTCGGTCACGGGCTTGCCGCCGTAGACGAGGTGGTTTTCCGCAACCGTCTTTGCGTGTTCGGGGGTCATCTGCGAGTAGAACGCGCCCTCGGGATAGACTATCATTATAGGTCCTAACGCGCACAGTCCGAAGCAACCCGTTTTTACGATTAAAACGTCGTTTATTTTAAGTTCTTTGAAAGATTGTTCAAGCTGTTCGATAACCTTTAACGAATGGGAAGAAGTGCAACCCGTTCCGCCGCAGACGAGAACTTGTTTTCTGTACGCGGTATTTTTTGCAAGCTTTTCAGCCTGTTCGCGCACTATCTTTCTTACGTTGATTAAATCCGCTTTTTCGGCGGCGATTTTTTTAAGTTGTTCGCAAGTCATTTTTTTTCGCCCTTAGTCCTTTAAATATTTGTCCAGAATTCCTGCAACGTCGTGTTCGGTCAGCTTGCCGTAAACCTCGCCGTCTATAATAACCACAGGCGCAAGTCCGCACGCGCCCACACAGCGGCAGTTTTCAATCGAAAACTTTTTGTCGGGCGTACATTCGCCGCAGCGGATTCCAAGCTCTCTTTCTATAGCCGAAAGAATTTTGTCGCTTCCCTTAACGTAGCAAGCCGTGCCGAGGCAGACTGATATTTTGTGTTTGCCCTTGGGGTTTAAGGAAAACTGCGAGTAAAAGGTAGCAACTCCGTAAACCTCGGCAAGGGGCAAGTTCAGCTCTTCGGCAATCACGGTCTGAACCTCTGCGGGAAGATAGCCGTAAATATCCTGCGCCTCGTGCAAAACGGGCATAAGCGCGCCCGCTTCGCCGCGGTGTTCTTCTATGCAAGCCAACAGCTTTTTCATCTGTTCGGGCGTGCCTTCAAAAACGTTTTGTGCCATTACATTCTCCTGCAACCAAATCATTGGTTTAATTAAATAAATATTTTAATACTGATTAATTATACCACGGTTTTATGACAAATTACAAATATATATCTTATGTTTTGACAAAAAAATATTGGTAAATCCGGCTAATCCCCGCGTATGCCTTAGGGGCGGTTTTTATTATAATTTAATATATTGGTTCATTTAATATGAGTAGTTAAAAAAGTGAAAAAACGGCGGCGGACTTTTCGTCCGCCGCCGCCATATATTTGCGCACATTGGACGATGCGGTCATAAATAGCGAGAATGCGCCATATAGCCGTTTTATTTTTGTATTTTCGATTATAAAATACACGATTTGCCGTAAAAAAAATCTATTCGGCAAAAAGCGACATTATAGGATAATAAAAGTGGTTATTCAACAATTAATTACCGTTGGCAAGGCGGTGCGTTGCTTGCCAAATTATTGTGCGCGGCGGTATAATATAAATATCAATAACGCATATGAACGCGAAGGAGTACTCAATGAAAAACGAACTTATGAACGAGCCGAATGTTTCGGCAAACAGCCTGCTTGAAGAAATGTTACCCCTTTTACATGATTACTTTATCGGAGAATTAGGCATCGACGGTAAAGGAATTACATATTGCATGCCTAACGGACAGAAGTTTGTGATAAGTGCGGAAATGTGCAGATAAAACGAAAAAAGACAGCCGACGGAAAAATTCCGTCGGCTGTTTTATTTTTTCACAAAAATTTGCGGGCAAAATCTTGAAAAGGATTTTCAAAAGTGGTAAAATTATTAAGTCTTGATATTACTTTTCGGAGAAAGATTATGAGATACGAAAACCCCGTAATTCAAAGCGATTATTCCGACCCCGACGTAATCCGCGTCGGAAGTGATTTTTTCATGGTTTCGTCCAGCTTCAACTTTGTGCCGGGCGTGCCCGTTCTGCACTCGAAAAATCTTGTTGAGTGGCGGATAATCAACTACGTTTTTGATAAAATCCCCTTTGAGGGGTATGACAAAGTCTTGCACGGCAACGGCGCGTGGGCGCCTTCAATCCGTTGCCATATGGGTAAATTTTACTGCCTTATTCCCTTTCCGGACGAGGGTGTTTACGTTTCGACGGCGGATAACCCTTACGGCAAATGGTCGCCCCTTCGTCCGCTGATAAAACGCAAGGGATTAATAGACCCCTGCCCGATATGGACGGACGGCGGGTGCTATATCGTATGCGCGTTTGCAAAGAGCCGCGCGGGGTTCAACTCCAAACTCGCCCTGTTCGAGGCGGACGAGCAGTTATATTCCGCGGACGAAAATTATACGGTAATATACAACGGCGAAAATCTTGCGCCTACGGTGGAGGGTCCCAAGATTTACAGAATAGGAAAATACTTTCATATCCTCGCACCCTGCGGCGGAGTTAAAAACGGCTGGCAGGTTGACTTGCGGTCTGAAAATATCTACGGACCGTATGAGACGAAAGTCGTTTTAATGCAGGGCGGCACGGAAATAAACGGTCCCCATCAGGGCGCGCTTATCGATGTAGACGATAGCGGAAAGCTTGCCTTTATGCACTTTCAGGACAAGGGCGGGTACGGAAGAGTGGTTCACCTGCAACCCGCGCAAATCGTAAACGGCTGGATAATGCCGGGAGATACGGACGGCTGTCTTGCCGGAACGCCCGCCTCAGGCGGCGAGTATCCCGTGGATATAAAGACCGATTATAAAATAGATCCGGACGATTCGTTTAAAGAAAAGCTTTCCCCCGTGTGGCAAAATCCCGCCAACCCCGAAGAGGGTTGGTACGAAATGAAGGGCGGGCTTAAACTCAACTGCGTGCCCCATTCGGGAAATTTAGGCAGTGCGCCCCAGCTGTTTTTGCAAAAGGCGCCCTATCTGAATTTTTCCGCAAAAACCAAGTGCAGGCTCAGTCTTTCGAACGACGGCAACGAGGCGGGCTTTGTAATGTTCGGCAGGGAATACGCTTACGTCTGCGTGGTAAGGCGCGAGGGGCAAAACTTCCTTGAAATACGCAAGGGCACAATCGGCGGTCGCGATGAAACGATTGCAAGAAGCCAGCCCTACGATGACGATTATATTACGTTCAGCGTTTCGGTAAAATATGAAGAACGCAACAAGCTCACCTACAAATTCAGCGCGGGCGGAAGCGCGTTCACCCATAAATTTTATGCTCCGGGCGGCGTGTGGACGGGCGCGAGAATGGGCGTTTATGCGCGGTCGGAAGAGCGGGGCGGATACGCAACTTTCAAATTTTTCAAAGTGGTCTGCACCGACAACAGAGTAGGCAATATTACCGGTTGAATTCATTGTTACAAGTAAATAGCGCAAAATAATTAAAGGGGGTAATATGCAACGGACAAAACAAAAATATACGCTGTTTTCGGCTAAGGCGCTCGCACTGCTGATTATCCCTATCGTGATAGAAGCCGCACTTTCGATGTCTTTGGGACTTGTGGACTCGTTCATGGTCAAGGATATAGGCAACCTCGGTAACGCGGTCAGCGCGGTTTCAAACGTAGACCAGATTTCAAATCTTTTAATTCAGCTCTTCGTTGCGTTCGGCGTGGGCGGTGCGGTGATAACCTCGCAATATCTCGGCGCAAACAAAGCCGAGGACGCCAACAAGAGCGCGAAGCAGCTCATTGTGATTATGTTGTTGTTTTCCTTTGTGGTAACGGCAATCTGTCTTGGCTTGAACCACCAGATAGTAAACCTGTTTTTCGGCGGAAACAACGGCAACGGCGAGTATCTCGGCTACGCATATACCTACTTCTATTTTATGGCGGCGTCCTTCCCGTTTATGGCGCTGTTCAACGCGTGCGCCGCGCTTTTGAGGGCGCAGCGCAAGAGTATGAACACTATGCTTTCGGGCGCGATTTCGTTCGCGCTCAACGTGGGCTGTAACGCGCTGTTTATCTATCTCTTCAAATGGGGAATAGCGGGCGCGGCGGCGGCAACGCTTATTGCGCGTATCTTCCCCGCGGTGTTCCTCGTTATACTTCTTTCGCGCAAATCCAATCTGGTGCGCATAAAGGTATTTGAAAAATTCCGCTTCGACGGAACAATGCTTAAAAAAATAATGCGGCTCGCCGTTCCCAGCGGGATAGAGAACTGCCTGTTTCAGCTTGGCAAGCTTTTGACGGTTTCCTTTATAACCGTGGGGATATACTGGGTCAACGGCGTAAATATTGACAACACCGCAAACACTATAGGCTACAACATAAACACCATAAGCTGTATCTTCGGCAACGGCGTAAACACCGCGATTTTAACCGTGGTGGGGCAGGCGGTCGGCACGGGAATTATCCCGCAGGTCAAGCACTATATAAAAAAGATGCTTGCAATTTCATATATAGGCAACGCGGTGAACGTGGGAATTACCATGGCGCTTTCGCCCCTTTTAATATCGGTGTTTGCAAACAATGTCACGCCAGAAACGACCGCGCTCGCGCAAAAAATATTATGGCTGTGTCTGTCCGTACAGGTAGTGACCTATCCGCTGTCCTTCGGTATGCCCGCAATATTAAAAGCTAACTCCGATGTGCGTTACGTTATGGCGGCGGCGCTCGCCTCGATGATAGTTATGCGCGTGGGGCTGTGCTATATTTTAACTTGCGACTGGGCGGGAATACGACTCGGAGCAATGGGGCTTTGGATAGGAATGGTTGCGGACTGGGCGGTGCGGAGTATGCTCTTTTCCGGCAGGTATCTCTCGGGCAGGTGGAAAACTTCGTCCGGACTTTTAAAGCCGGTTGAAGTCTACGGCGAGAGCGAAAGGGTTGCGGAAGAGGAGCTTCAAAAAATATTTGAAAAGAGGGCTGAAAAATGAGTTTCAGACAGATGTACGAAGAAAAATATATGCGCTTCCCGCAAGGAAAACAAAAGGCGCTTTCTTTCAGCTACGACGACGGAGTCAAGGCGGATAAAAGGCTTGTGAAAATTCTGGACGGGTGCGGGTTGAAAGGTACGTTCAATCTCAACAACCTTTTATTCGATTGCGAAAACTGGCACGGCAGAATGGACGAAGAGGATACATATAAGACCTTTTACGGCAGCGGTCACGAGGTGGCTGTCCACGGCGCACGGCACATATTCCTCGACAAAGTTCCGCTCGCGGAGGCGGCGAACGAAATTTTGCAGAACAGACTGTACCTTGAAAACAAGTTCAAAAAAATCGTGCGCGGAATGGCTTACGCCTACAACGGCTATAACGATAGAATTATCGAAATGCTTAAAACTCTCGGCGTAGCTTACGCGCGTACGACCGATAGTACTCACTCTTTCGGGTTGCCCGAAAATTGGTTAAAGCTCAATCCCACCTGCCACCACGCGGACGCGGAATTTAAAAACCTCGCGGACAGGTTTTTCGGCGGTTCGCCCGATAACGAGTTCAAGCACCGCGAGCCGTGGTTCTTCCTCGTATGGGGGCATAGCTACGAGTTTGACGACAATAACAACTGGCACATAATCGAGGACTTTGCCAAGCGGGCGGCAAAAGCGGAGGACGTGTGGTCGGCGACCTGCGGCGAGGTCTGCGACTACTGCGCCGCGTATGAAAATCTCGTATTTTCGCTGGACGGCGAAAGGGTGTTCAATCCCTCGCATATTCACGTATGGATTGAAATCCGCGGAAAGTTTTACTAAGTGCCATCGGGGTACGAAGTCGCGTTTGAAAAATAGTGCTTGCAA
>JAIDFD010000068.1 GCA_029054485.1 Clostridia bacterium
GAGCGGGTTACCCATACTGTATTCAGGGGAAACTTTACACCCCCTTTTTACAAGGAGATAAAAGTGGAGAAGTTTATTCTTGGCGCTATCGTCGGTATGGCGGGTGGCGCGCTTATTGTCGCTAATAACTGTAAGGTACGCAATCTCGTAAAGAAAAATCAGGAAGAATTTATGCAGAAAGCGGAACAGTATATCGACAGTAAGCTTGAACAGTTGGAAGGATCGGGAAGTTCCCAGTCCAACTAAAAAAATATTGCCGCGCTTTATGCGCGGCAATATTGCATTTTGCGCTTGATATTATAAAAAATAAGTGTTATACTTGTCTTATGGAAAGATACGTTGCGTTTGATATAGGCGACAAGCGGATAGGGGTTGCAATATCCGACCCGTTCAATACCTACGCACTGCCTTCGCAGACCTATTTCAGAAAAGGGTTTGAAGAGGACGTTGCCGCACTCGTAAAAATCGCAAAGGAAAAGGGTGCAACGGTTATCGTCTGCGGCTTGCCCGTAAATTTCGACGGAACTAACGCCGTTCAGACCGAAAAGACCGCAAGGTTTATTGAAAAGCTGAAAACCGCGACCGATATTCCCGTAGTCTGCGAGGACGAAAGGTTTACAACCAAAATGGCGCACGAGGTGCTTATATCCGAGGGTATGCGGCGCGAAAAACGCAAAAACTACGTTGACGCGCTCGCCGCGGCGAACATTCTCGATGGTTATCTTGCAAAAATTTCAAAATAAATTCAGGAGAAAATAAATATGGAAGAAGAGCTTGACGAAGAGCTTATAGAGCTTATCGATGATGAAGGAAAAATTATCAATTTCAAACTTTTGGACGTGACCGAGTATAAGGGCGTAAAGTACACTCTTTTGCTCGCCGCCGAACCCAACGATGAAATTGCCGAGGACGAGGTGGTTATTTTCCGCCTGAACGAGCAGGAAGAGAGCTTGGAGCCTATCGAGGACGAAGCTTTGTTGCAGGAAATTTTTGATTTCTACCAGCAGGAAGCGGACGCTGAAGAGGGACTCGATGATACGGACGTAAACTAAAAAGCCTCAGGCTTTGCGGCGTATCTTAATTGCGTTTGCCTGGTATTACTAATCGCAAATCAAACATAAAGCCGCCCGCGCGAAAAGCGCGGGCGGCTGTTTTATTACGGAAAAATCAATCAGTTATGAAACCGCAGTTTTGCGGGCGCCGTTCCGGCAAGGAATTTGATGAAGTAGCTCGCATATTCATCGGCATCGGAGAGGACATATTTTGCAAACACCGCAACATCGCCTGCGTAATCTTCGTTTTTGAAATCGTTTCTGATATTTGGCAAATCGTCTTCACTGCAGTGGTAAGTTCTTACGTCTATGGTATACTCGTTGCCGTTTTTGTCCGTGATTGTAAGTTTGTTATAGTTATTAACCAAGTCAAAATCCAATATTACTTCGTTGTCGCTTACGTACAGAATGTGCTGTTCAACTTCCCATACATTGGGGAAAATCAAATACGACCCGACGTTGCCGTCCCATAGCGGAATCGGACCGACCGTTTCGTTGCCGAAAATAAGCTCGGTAGTATTGGGAGCGTACGGCATACTCGTCAGCAAACCCGCTTTTTTGGCGAGGAGTACCAAATCGCACTTCACGGAATAGGTGTACATATAATCCGCATTGATTTCGCAGTAACTTAAGTCGTCTTCATCGTAATGCGCCGCAGGGTCGAAATATTCGTAAGGTCTGCCCAGTACGGCGGTAATAACTCCGTTGCTTGAAATAGTGTAGTCGACTCCCTTTTCAAGCGTTACGTCCGAAATCTTTAAGGTCATTTTGTCGTAAAGCTCTCTCCACTCGGGTTCGGAATACCTCAAAAGGTTCATCTTAAATAATACCTGATTGTTATCATCTAAATAATCGAAGGGTATTTTTGAGTAGTCGCCGATATGCCCCGGAGGAATAGTGCCGTTGAATTTTATTTCATACAGAGGGTTGATATTGGGTACGTTGATTATGTCGTCTTCGCTCACAAGTTGTGATTCACGCAGATTGCCGTAGCCCGCAACGGCTATTTCATCGGCTTTGTCGGGTACAAGACATATCGTTCCGTCCGCATAAGAATAAGCGTCCACTGGTTCGGGGTCCAGTTTATATTTAATGCCGTACTCATTGTCCGCTTCGTTGACGTAGCCGAAAGAGAAAGCCGATACGCCCGGCATAGTCATATACCCGTTGTTGTCCGGTTCGGATTCTTCGACCCTTAAACACGTCCAGGTTACGGCTCTTGTATAACCCTTTGTAAAAATGTAAATATACGTTCCGCTAACAACTTTAACGTTGCCCGTAATTTTCTGTCCGTCCTGTGCGGCAACGTATTCGTTAAGCTCGGGTAAGCTCCATTCCGCTTTGGGCAGCGAGAATATATCTTTATCCTCAAACCTTACGCGTATGCCGTCGTCGTTTTCGTTAATGTAATAATCGTAAAAAAGTTGCCGCAGATTTTCCTCGGTTATTTCGGGGTTAAATTCTATCCATTCCTGCGCGCGCTTTTCGTATAATTGCTCGTAGCTTTCGGCGGTAATCGCACATTCCACTACGTTTTCGTGAACGTTGTTCGCTTCAACGGCAACGTTGCTCTGTATGACGAAGGTGCCCGTATAGTAATACTCGGCAGTGTCGTAATCAATAAAAGAGCCTTCTTGTCTGGTGATGCTCACCGGCTGTCCGTTGATTAGTATTTCAAAGTCGTCTTCGAGGTAGTAGGAAACAGGGTCCTTCAATACCGCGTCTACTCTGACGGTGTCGCCCTTGATAAAGTAGCATTTGCTTTCATCGGTTATGCCGTCGTTGTCATAGTCGTAATTCTCTACGCCCGTCCAGAACTGGTTATCGCCTACGCGGGTGGAAAGTCTGAACCACACAAACTCGTTGTCATCGTTAATGTAACAACGCTCGCCTTTTCTGTCGTAGGGGTCGGAAAAATTGCACGCGGTAAAAGCTGTTCCGCAAGATAGAGCGATGATGCATACCGCAAGATAAGAAAGTAACTTTTTCATTATTTTACTCCTGACGTTTTTTACAGTATAACATATCGTTTCAAAAATTTCAACCCCGCCCGTAAAAATGCGCGTAAAAAACCTTTTTATAGGCGGTTAAAACCGCTTTACAACTATAAAATTATCTGATAAAATATTAAGGCTGTAAAATTTCACACTCGAAAGGCGGGCGTCCCGTGGCGGTAAATCTTTCATGCCGTTAGTAAACGCCGATAAAAGCAAAACACTTTTTAAGCCGCGCTTTCGGGGAGGTAAACGGAGGAAATAAAATGGCAGTTATAACAATGAAACAATTGCTTGAAGCGGGAGTCCACTTCGGGCACCAGACCAGAAAATGGAACCCCAAAATGGGCAAGTACATTTATGCGGCGCGCAACGACATTCACATTATCGACTTGCAGATTACCGTAGGACTTATCGAAGAAGCGTACAGATACGTTTGCGATGCGGTTAAAGACGGAAAGACCGTTCTTTTCGTAGGCACCAAAAAGCAGGCTCAGGACGCCGTTAAGGAAGAGGCTGAGCGTTGCGGAATGTACTACGTCAATTCGCGCTGGCTGGGCGGTACGCTCACCAACTTCAAGACTATCCGTTCGCGTATAGACAGAATGGTTAAGCTTGAAAAGATGGAAGTGTCGGGCGAGTTCGACCTTCTGCCCAAAAAGGAAGTTGCAAAACTCAAAGAGGAAATGGGCAAGCTTCAGACCAACCTCAACGGTATAAGAGATATGAACAAGCTCCCCGGCGTGCTGTTCATAGTTGACCCCCATAACGAGGACATCGCGGTAAAGGAAGCGAGAAAGCTCTCTATTCCCATCGTTGCAATCACCGATACCAACTGCGATCCCGACTTAATCGACTGTGTTATCCCCGGTAACGATGACGCTATCCGCGCGGTAAAACTTATATCTTCGGTAATCGCAAACGCGGTCATCGAAGCTAATCAGGGCGAGGCTTACGTTGTGCCCGTAGACGAAGAAGAGGGCGAACCCACTTCTATCGAAGAAGTAGTTGCGGCTGAAGAAACCGTTGAAGAAAAGCCCGCAAAGAAAGCACCTGCTAAAAAGGCAGTTAAAGAAGAAGTAAAAGAAGAAGTAGCGGAAGTTCCCGCAGAGGAAAAGCCTGTAAAGAAGACCACCAAGAAGGCGGTTAAAGAAGAAGTAACGGAAGCGCCCGCAGAGGAAAAGCCTGTAAAGAAGACCACTAAGAAAGCGGTCAAGGAAGAAGTAGCAGAAGTTCCCGCAGAGGAAAAGCCCGTAAAGAAAACTACCAAGAAAGCAGTTAAAGAAGAAGTAACGGAAGCGCCCGCAGAGGAAAAGCCCGCAAAGAAGACCACCAAGAAAGCGGTTAAGGAAGAAGGCGCGGAAGAACCCGCTAAAAAAACCACCGCTAAGAAAACCACTAAAAAGGCAGAGTAAGGAGGACTTAAATTATGGCATTCACGGCAAAAGACGTTGTAACCCTCCGCGATAAGAGCGGCGCGGGTATGTTGGATTGTAAAAAGGCGCTTACCGATGCAGACGGAGATATGGAAAAGGCTGCCGAGCTTTTGAGAGAGCGCGGCATTGCAAAGGCAGTTAAAAAGGAAGGCAGAATTGCCGCCGAGGGCGCAGTCGGCGCATACGTTTGCGCTAAGTGCGGAACCGGCGTTTTGCTTGAAATCAACTGCGAGAGCGACTTCGTTTCGCGCGGCGACAAGTTCCACGAAATAGTCGACAGCGTAGCAAAAGTCGTTGCGGAAAACAAGCCCGCAGACGTTGACGCGCTTTTATCTTGCAAACTCGGCAATGAAACGGTTAAGGATTATATAACTAACGCGACTGCGGTCATCGGCGAAAAAATTTCTATCCGCAGATTTGAAATTTTCCAGACCAAGGGCAAAATCGAAACCTATATCCACATGGGCGGCAAGGTCGGCGTTATGGTCGAGGCAACCGACTTCAAGGCAGGCGCAGAGGAAACTTTGCACGACGTAGCTTTGCAGATTGCCGCGGCTAAGCCCTCGTATGTGGCAAGCGCGGAAGTACCCGCGGACGTTCTGGAAAAGGAAAAGGAAATTATGCTTGTCCAGATGCAGAACGATGAAAAGAACAAGAACAAACCCAAGGAAATTCTTGAAAAAATCGTTGCAGGCAAAATGGGCAAGTACTATCAGGAAAACTGCCTGTTGGAACAGCCTTTCGTAAAAGACGACAGCCAGAAGGTATCGCAGGTTATCGGCAATAAGTTCACCGTTGCGCGCTTTGTCCGTTTTGAAATGGGCGAGGGCATCGAGAAGAAGAGTGAGAATTTGCAGGACGAAGTTGCCAAGCAAATCGAGAGCATGAAGAAGTAAGCGTTCCGCTTAACCGTGTATCTTAATTGCGTTGCCGCTTGATTTACTGACGCACGTTAACAAAAAGCCTCAGGCTTGCGGCGGGCAAACGTTCCAATCAAAATAAAATTTAAGCCGCCGAGCGCGAAACGCGCTCGGCGGCTGTTTGTTTAAGTTAAAAGATTGTCAAAGTTTTCATCGAATATATCACATAATTTTGCAAGTATCAAAAAACTCGGTTCGCAAACCTTGGTTTCCCACGCGCTTACCGTGCGTTTGTCAACGCCTAATTTTTGCGCCAGTTCCTGTTGCGTCATTCCTTTGCTTTGGCGCAGTTGTTTCAAATTTTCTGCAAATTTTATTTCAATCATAAGTTTTATTTAACTTTCTCTGCCGAGAACAAAATCCACCGAGCAATCAAAAAATTCCGCAAGTTTAATTATGTTGTCAAGCGAGGGAACGCGCTTGCCGCTTTTCCACGCATATACGCGGCTTTGGTGTATGTTTGCTTTTTGGGAAAGTCCTAAGCAAGTTAAGCCGCAACGGTCTGCAAAGTTGACAATCTGTTCGCTAAACGGCGGGCAGGTCTTAAAAGTTTTACTTGAATTATTTTCTTCGCGCCCCAACAAATAGTCGGCGGTACAGCCGAAATAATCGGCAATAGCGACAAGGCTTTCTACCGTGGGCATGCGCTCGCCACGCAGATAACGCGTGACCGTAGAGCCCTTTACGCCGATTTCCGCCGCAAAGGTTTTTGCGTCCATATTTTTGTCAAAAAGCAATTCGCTAAGCGTTTCGGCGAATTTCGGCATATTAATCATAAAAAATCTTCATTCAGTAAAAATTATCACGCACACTGGCATTTAAATGCCTGCCAAATGCCAACGTGCGTGAGTATAATAATGATATACTAATTTTAAAGGAGGGTTGCTATGAGCAGTAAATTCAGTGCGATTGATTTTACGGAAGATTTATATTCTGCGATAAAAGATTATTTTTTAGCGGAAATCGTTTGCGGGGTAACGGATATTATCGTTACGTTTATTACTGGGGACAGTTTTAAAATTTCGGTAGAAAAAACACAATAATATATTGCGGCTGAACAAGAATGATTTGGAAAATCTTAGCCGCCGAGCGCGTGCGCGCTCGGCGGCTTTTCTATTTTACTATTGTCGTTTCGAGCTTGTCGAGAAATCTTTATTTAATTTTTCCTTATA